>JAPYWX010000042.1 GCA_028276145.1 Spirochaetota bacterium | reverse complement strand
CGCTTAATAGCACTCTCTTATTGATTGGAGAGCGTGGAGAGGTGAAACCTCTCTATATCAAATAGGGTGTGTGCTTAATAGCACGTTGTGCTTAATAGCACTAGTGCTTCATAGCACTTGTGCTAAGTAGCACTTCGTGCTAAACAGCACCTTTTAGTTAGAATGAAGAAACAGGCAGTAGCCTGACGTAGGTTTAACCTGTAAATTTTTCAACACAATCCATTTATCTTGAAAGAGCTACGTGAAATTGTTATACTAAAAATTGTGGATATACAGAAGCTTATACAGATGTTGGATGAAATAGAAGATGAAAGTGAACTTAATGAAATTGAGGTTGTTGCTTTCTCGGTGAAGGAAGCACTTGAGATAGCACAGAAGGAACTTAATACTGACATGATAAACTTAGATTACGAGATACTTGAGGCTGGTAATTCCGGTTTTCTTGGGTTAGGAAAGAAGCCTTATAGGATACTTGTTAGAAGAATAGGGGGTTTTTCAAAACCTAGTTTAGAAGAGCACGTAGAGGAGATTCATTCCATAGATGGGAAGTTCTTTGTAGCTCATACGAAAGATGGTGTTTTTGTTAAGATAACTCCGCCTCAGGGTAAAGGTAAGTTTGTAACCTTTGATGAAGTAAAGTCACATTTACAGAAGTTAGGTTTTACGAATATTGATGAGAGGAGGTTGGCTAGGGAGATTGAAAGTCCTTCTGGGGTACCTGTTAAAGTAGGTGAGCCGATTCCAACTTCACCAAGTGATGATAGTCATCCTACTATTGAAGTTACACCTGATGAAAGTAAAGCTTTCTTGAATTTATCAAAGCCTGCCTTACCTTACGGTAAAGTCCCTACGCCTGATGAGATAAAGGAACTTCTTAGAGCTAATGGAGTTGTCTTTGGTATATCTGATGATGAGATAAATAGAGCGGTGTATGAAGGGGTTTTTGATGTACCTGTTGAGGTTGCAAGTTGGGATCCACCTGTGCCGGGTAAAGATGCTAAAATTAACTATTATGTTAACATTGATAAAGGAACTCAGCTTACGATAGGTAGTGAAATTGTTGACTTCCATAAGATTATGAATATACAGAATGTTGTTAAGGGGCAGGTTTTGGCTGCTAAGGAGCCAGCAACTAAAGGTAAACCTGGTACTACCGTTAGGGGTAGAGTGATACCTACAACAGACGGTAAGGATGTAAATATTTCAAGTTTGGCGGGTAAGAATGTTGAGGTTTCGCCTGACGGTATGGAGTTAATAGCTAGTCAGCAAGGACAAATAGTAATGAAGAACGGTAAAATAAATGTTGAGCCTGTTTTGGAGATACCTGGGGATGTCTCAACTGAGACGGGTGATATAGATTTCGTCGGAAATGTAGTGATAAAGGGAAGTGTTAGAGATACGTTCAAGGTTAAAGCTGGCGGAAATGTTGATATATGGGGAACTATTGAAAAAGCTGAAGTTATAGCTGATGGTAATGTTTATGTTAGAACAGGAATACAGGGTAAAGAGGTTGGTACTGTGATAGCTGGTGGTGAGGTGGTAGCAAAGTTCATAGAAAGAGCAAAGGTACAGGCTAAAGGTGATGTTATTGCCCTTGAGTATATATTACACAGTAATGTCTCTTCAAAGTCTAGAGTTATATGTTTAGGTAAGAAAGCCAGTATTACGGGAGGACAAACAAGAGCACTTTATGAAATTTATGCTAAGCAGCTTGGAGCTGAGTCTTGGGTAGAGACTTTCCTCGAAGTAGGTTCTGACCCTGATTTGGTACAGAAACATGATGAGTTAGTTTCTAAAAAAGAAATCTTGAATAATAAGTTAACTGAACTAAAAAAAGAATTACTTACTCTTCAGCAGATGATAGCGTCATACGGTAAATTGCCACCCGAGAAAGAAGAAAAATTCAATATGCTTAATATGGAAGTTAAACAAATTTCAAATGAAATTTCAAAGATAGATGAAGAGCTTAATAGCATAAGACAGCAATTAGACCAAGCGGCAATTGAAGCTAAGATAAGTTGTTATGATGTGTGTTATCCAAATGTAAAAATAAAAATTAAAGATGCGATTCATATATGTAAGGATATGTATAAGTTTGTAACGTTCAAGAGAGAAGGGCATAACATAATAATAGTGCCTTACGAAGAACCAAAAGAAATTAAGGAAAAGAAGCAGGAGCTACTAAAGAAGGGGAGGAGATTATAAGGTGTTTGAGGAGAAATTATTTAGAATTTCTGATGAAAGGTACATATCGTACTTTGACATAGGGAAGGGTAAAAAAGTTTTACTTTTTATACATGGATGGCTAAATTCAAAAGAGGCTTGGATACCTGTTATAAAGAATTTTAATGTTAATGAATATAGGATAATTGCTGTTGATTTGCTGGGGCATGGTAATAGCAGTAGGTCTTTGAAGCTTGATTACAACACATTGGAGCAAATATCAATTTTAGCTAGGCTGATATTTAGCTTGAAGCTAAGGAACATTACGGTTATAGGGCACTCAACGGGAGGCAAGATATCACTTTTCCTTACAGAATTTGTTAATAGCTTGTCACCTAATACTATTAGAAAAGTTATTTTAGTTAACTCTATTGGAACATACGAGTTTTGGAGAACACTACACCCTATACTTAAGCTAGCGTTTTTCAAGCCTATAAGGTTTTTGATAGGATTGTTAACATTGAAGGTATATATTGATTTTTTCTTTAAAAAATTTTTGTTTTTTCTTCCTCTCAGGGAGGAAGTAAAAGAGAATATAGTGAATTACTTATCAGAGCCTACAAAAAAGCACTTTGAGAGCATAGGTAATAAAATTGTGGCTCTTAGGATAACTAGGAATATATTTGATTCATTCGTTGAGGATATAGACAGAACTAAGATACCTGATGTTGATATTGTGTGGTCACAAAATGATGAACTTGTGAAGTTCCCTGTACAGATGAAATTCTCAGAGATGTTCAGAAAGCCAATATTTATTTTGCCGAATTCTGGGCACATGACACTTATAGAAGCACCAAATGAACTATTCAGTGTTTTACTTAATTTTATTAATGGATAGAGTTTTATTCTGGCTAATTCTGTTGAAAAATCTTGTGCTATATGGCACGTCGTGCTTAATAGCACTCTCTTATTAATTTGGAGAGTGAAGAGAGGCGAAGCCTCTCTACGATTAATTAGGGTGGGAGGGTGGAACTACTAAAAGTAATGTACTTGTAGCACCTTTTTAATTAAGTGCTTAAAGCACTTTTTAAATAATTAAATTTGTAAAAAAGCAGGCTTAGCCTGTTTTTCAACACAAATCATTCTGGTTCATTTGATAGTACTTCAAATTCTGGTATAACTTTCTTAGGTTCCCTCTTAAAAACAACTTTTTCTTTCCATTTACCTGATTTGTAGTAAAGGTAGCTAACAATTGATTCAAATAGCATTACAGCTGAGAAAGAAGCCCATATACCGTCCGGTGATTTGAAAACAACGAATGCCAAAAGGTAGGCAATAGGTACTCTGATGAGTATCATTGAAAAAGCTTTTATGATAAGCACTGTAAATGTATCGCCAGCACCCCTTATCACTCCTTGTAAAGCGAAAACTATACCCATAAGCACATACGAAAAACTCATTATAAATAAATAGCTTTTACCCATCATGATAACTTCGTTATCAGAAACGAAAAACCTGAATATTCCAGTAGAGAATAAGTTAACGATTACAGCAACTACAAGTGATATAGAGATAGATATTATCGTTCCCCATTTCAATGCTTCGGATACTCTATCCTCTCTATTTGCTCCCAAGTTTTGTGATACGAAAGTCATTATAGCCATACCCATTGACATAGCAGGAAGGAAAGCAAACTGGTCAATTCTATTACCTATACCAAAAGTTGCTATTGCCTTTTCACCAAACTTAGAAATGAATCCCATCAAAACAGCGGCAGAAGAAGACACAATAATCATTTGTATTGAAACGGGTAAACCTATAGCAATAAACTTTGATATTATTTCTCCATCAAACTCAAATCCTATGTTGTTTCTTATTATCTCGTATTTGCTTGTTAGGTACACGTAAGCAATAATTAACAAAAGAAATTCAACGATAGCTGCTGAAAGGGCAGCACCGAGAACACCTAAAGATGGTATTACCCAAAAGCCACTTATCAAAAGAGGGGTTATGATGAGTTTTAGCACTATGAATATTATTGAAAAAACGAGAACAATCCTTGAATTCCCTAATCCTCTCATGACACCGATAAACCAGTTGTAAGTAGAAGCAAGAGGCAAAGTTATTGTCAAAACCTGAAGGTATATGAGGGATAAGTCAAAAATATTCCGAGGTGAGCCGATTAACTTCAGCACAGGAACAGATAAAATAAAACCAATCAACCCGAGTATTGATGATAAAACGAGTGTGATGGTAAATGAATTTTTTAGAACTTTACCAAGTGTTTTGTAATCTTTAGCACCGAAAGATTGACCTATTAATATAGCACTGCTTGCACCCACACCTATTAGTATAGCCATGAGAATAAATACAATTGGCATGGTTATGGAAACTGCTGAGACACCTACATAATCTGTGAGCCTACCTAACCAAAATACATCAATTATTGACTGTATACCTTGTATCAAATCGGAGAGTATCATCGGAATAGAGAACAATATGAGCTGACTAACAACATTACCTTTCGTTAGGTCTTTCATATTACTGCTCCTTTAAAGTAAAACCTTAGTTTTAAACTTAAAGTTAAAAAGTATAATGTTATAAGTCAAGAGGTAAGAATGTTGTTGTCTTGGATAATTAAGCCTTGCTCAAACTAAAAGGTTATTGATATTTATAACTCAGTTGAAGTTAACATCGTACCTTGTGATTAAGGAAGAAATTATACTAGCATCATCACTAAGTGATTATCATCACTAAGTAGTGATGTAAAGGAAAATTTTGTTTTAATGAGTTTATACTTCAGACTGCCATCGTATGTTGAAATAGCAGGGAATATTGACAAGTCAATACCGACATCAAAAGAAGCGAATGAAAGAGTGGTAATTAGAATTAAAACAAGTGAAGGTATAACCTTTTTGACAAAAGAAACATTTGAGTTTTTCGAGATTGTTGTTTAATAATTAAAAAATTGTTATCTTATGAGTGAATCTTATGATGGTTTTACTATAGTAAGTGGAAAACCTAATGATTTTGGTGATTTTATTAGATTACTTCTAATTTCTGAGCCTGATTTGTATCAAGAGTTGTTTGGTAGTAATTATTTAGAGGTTTTGGAGGCTCTTTTCAAGAGGCTAGGTAATAATTTTAGTTATGAAAATGTGATATTTGCTAAGGATGGTGATATAGTTCTTGGTATGCTGTTAGGCTATAGTTATGAAAAGTTTGTTAGAATGATTTTTAGATCATCGTTAACATTCTTAAGAGTTATTGGGTGGCAATTCTTTGATTCACTGCCAAAGTTCATTAAGCTTGGTAACTCAATGAAAAAGATATATAAAGGTAGTTTTTACATTAGTAATTTGGCAGTGTATCCTGAGTATAGGGGAAAAGGTATTGGGAAGAGGTTAATGAAGAGAGCAGAGGAGATTGCTATGGGATTAGGTTGTAATAAGGTATGTTTAGATGTAAGCTATGGAAACGAGAAAGCTGTGTTGTTTTACAAGAGTATTGGATTTCATGAGTCAGGGCTAGGTAAGGAAGTTAGATTTGGTGGTAAAAAGTTTCAATTCATAAGGTTTGAGAAAAGTTTATAGAATTTTTGAAATTTCATTAAGGTGCTCTTAAAATAACTTAAGAGGTGAAATATGAATGGAGTTCTGAATATAAGTTATCTTGGGCATTCGTGTTTTTTGTTGGAATCTGAGAAAGGGTTCAAGATTCTTACAGACCCATTTGACAAAAGTATAGGCTACAATACTGAGCCAGTTTTTTGCGATGTTGTTACAATTTCACATGAGCACTTTGACCATGCTAATCTAAGAATGGGTTTAGGTAATCCTAGAGTATTCAAAGGTGTTAACCAAGGTAATTGGGTAGGAATAGACACAACAATGAGGGGTGTTAGGATATTTACTGTTTCAGTTTATCATGATGAGGAGAATGGTAGACTAAGAGGTAAGAATGCTATTTTTGTTTTTGAGTTCCATGATTCAAGTATACCTCTTAGGGTGTGTCACTTGGGGGATTTGGGACACGACCTCAAGCCAGAGGATATAACTAGGATAGGTAAGGTTGATGTTCTTTTTGTTCCGATAGGTGGGTACTTTACGATAGACCCTGTGTCGGCTTATAAAGTAGTTACAAAGATATCTCCTAGGATTGTTATACCTATGCACTACAAGACGGAAGTAACAAAAGATTGGAATATAGCGGAAGTGGGTGATTTTGTGAAGTTGTTTAATGATGTGATATTCGTTGATAACTGGAGTTTTACTTTGCAGCCTGCAAATTTGGAGAATGTTAATGTTGTTTATGTAATGAATTATAGGAAATGAAGCCTTAGAATGAAAATAGTATTCCTTACAATTTTCCCAGAAATAATAGAAAGTTACCTATCCTCAAGTATCATAGGTAAAGCTATAAAAAAGGGATTGATAGAGTATAAGGTTCTAAACATTCGGGATTTTTCGAAGGATAAGCACAAAAAAGTTGATGATTATATTCTTGGTGGTGGCAAAGGAATGCTTTTTACGCCACAGCCATTGTATGACGCAGTAATGTACTCAAAGAGTTTGTTACCAAATTCAAAAGTTATTTATATGTCTCCTCGTGGTAAGGTACTGAATAATGAATTATTGAAAAATTTTTCTAGGAATGATGAGTTTGTAATAATTTGTGGCAGGTATGAGGGTATAGACCAAAGAGTTATAGATTTGGTTGTTGATGAGGAAATTAGTATTGGGGATTTTGTTTTAACGGGTGGGGAATTACCAGCCCTTGTGTTTTTTGATTCTCTTGTCAGAATGAAAGGATTATTACATGATGAAGCAGTAGAAAATGAAAGTTTTTCTTATCTTGGTGGGTTACTGGAGTATGACCAGTACACTAGACCTAGGGAATTTATGGGGCTTAAGGTATCTGAAGTTTTGGTTAGCGGTAATCATAAGGAGATAGAGAAGTGGCGAAGGATGTCAGCATTGAAAAATACTTATATTAGTAGACCCGAGCTTTTACTTAAGGTTAAGCTATCCAAAGATGATATAATGTTCCTCTCTAAGCTTGCTAGGGAACTCCACGGATTGAAGGGATTTTGAAGTAAGTTTTTACTTTATTCGTATCCTGCATCTTTTAGTTTTTTGATAACAAAAAATTTAACTTTTTGTGTTAGTTTGTCAAAATTTAGTTCAAAAAGTGTTTTGAAGTCAGTGGATAATTGGAATAAAGTTGTGAAGTGGTGTTTCCGATTTTTGTTTTGTAAATCTTGATTTTAGGTTACGAGTGATAAATAATTTTTGTTAGATAGAGGGTGGTTATGATTAGGTTTTATAGAGTTTTGGGGTTATTTGTTTGTTCTTTGGTTTTCTTCGGTGCTGTTGGCTATGGTGTCCATAATGTTGAGACTTACAAAGATTTGGAACAGTACTTTAAAAATCTTCCAATAAACGATAGCTCAGTTGAGGAACTATGTAACGCTGCTATGAATAGTGATGATGAGTATGTGAAGGTTTTAGCAATAAGAAGATTGGGAGATATGTTTGAGAAGGGTGCTAAGGGGGTGATATCCGAGAAGACTTATAAGAAGGCTATAGATGCTTTGTTGGCGGGCCTTGAGGAAGGAACCGATAGGGTAGTGAGAGTTGGAAGTAGGCAAGTAAATCCTTTCTGGGAGGTTAGAGGGGAAGCAGCAAATGCTTTAGCTAAGGTTAATGACCCAAAGACGGTACCTGCAATGATAAAAGCTTTGAGGTATGATACAGACCCTATAGTTCAGAGAAATGTTGCATTGGCATTAGGAAAGATGAAAGCAAAGCAGGCAGTACCTGCCCTAATAGATGTTTTGGAAACAACACCTGACCAAGGATTAGCAGCTGATATAGTTAGAGCTCTAGGGGAAATAGGGGATAAGAGGGCATTCGGAGCACTTATAAAGGTTGTCAGAGGTAACTTCATGCCAAAAGTCAAGGAAATGGCACAGGAAGCCTTGGAAAAAATTCAGTGGGCTGAGGAGCCTGAAGAAGTTATTAGGTAGAGGTTTCCCTTATCTTTTTCATAATGCTGTCTAACTTCTGTATTTCTTCTTCTGAATATTCATAGTGATTTTCATTGCAGTATGCTTTATATACTTGAATAGGGTCAGTGATTATATTGCTTATATGCTTTAAGGAATTTTGAATTTCACTTTCATTGTGTTCGATTTCTACTATTATTCCTTTCTCTTTCAGTGAGTATATCATTGAGCTACTAATTGCTTTTTTGATGATTGTTTTGATGTAGTAGTCACCTAGTGAATCTTTGATTTCTTTTAGTAGCTTTTCGCCATCTTCGTTTGAGTATATCTCTCTTTTTATGAATTTCTTTGGTTGGTTTATTTGTATAGGGCTAATGTTGATTTCGTCTTTTTGGTCGTTAATGTCTACTATAAGAATGTACTTATCTTCATTGGCTTCGCCGAAGTTTAGTTGAAGGATACTTCCAGGGTAATAAGCTTTGATTGTCATTCCAACTTTGTTACCTTTTAACTCTTGGAACTTATGTATATGTCCTAGAGCCCAGTATCTAATTTTTGGTGCGAAGTTTTGTCTTGATATTAGATCAATGTCTAGAGCTTGGTAATCAAGCCTACTTTCTGATGCTTCTGAAACAAAATTAGAAGAGTATACAGCGCCGGCAATAGTATCGTGTGAAATTAGTATAACATCAGACTTTATGTCTTCTATGATGCTATTTAGAATGTCAACAAACAAATCTTGATAACTGTACTCGCCAATGTACGATTTTGGTAGGTACCTAAAAGGTAGGAATGGTATACATACGAATGTTATTCCGTTGAAGTCAACAATTAGGTCTTTGTCTTTTATTATGTTTTCTATACTTTTCCCTTTCGGGAAAAAAACGAATTTAGCTTTACTGAATTTGTGAGGAAGAATACTAAGAGCTTTGATTTTCTCGTTACTGTCATGATTGCCAGATATCATTATTACACTTTTGCCCATGTCACCTGATACGGTGGCTATGAAGTTGTTTAATAACTTTTCAGCATCTACCGTTGGTAGATGTGAATCAAAAATATCACCGGCAATTACAATGGTATCTACATTTTCACTTTCTACGGTTTTGATTATTTGGCTTAGGATGTACTCTTGTTCGTTTATTCTTTCGTATCCTAGGATTGGAACTTTGCAGCCAAGGTGCCAATCAGCTGTGTGAAGTATCTTCATAATTATATTTTCCCTAAAATCTTGTCAATTCTCAACTTTATACACTCAATCATTGCTTCAAAGACAATTTTTCTGTTCATCTTGCTATAGCCGAGTTCCCTTTCTCTAAAGACTATAGGTATTTCTTTTATTTTAAAACCTTTTACGTATGCTCTAAATTTGAGTTCTATCTGGAAGGCGTAGCCATTTGAATCAATTTTATCGAGGTCTATTGCTTTTAGAACTTCTATTCTGTAGCCGTTGAATCCGCCTGTCATGTCGGTGAGTTTTAGCCCTGTAACGATTCTAGCATAGAGTGTGCCTAATTGGCTTATTATGAGCCTCTTCAAGTCCCAGTTGAGTACTCTAATTCCGTTAAGGTATCGTGAGCCGACAACTACATCGTATTCCTGTAAGTACTTGTAGAAGTTGGGGATTTCTGCAGGGTCATGAGAGAAATCAGCGTCCATTTCTAGAACATATCCATAACCTTTTTCTATAGCCCATTTGAAACCATCAACATATGCTCTGCCTAGTCCTTTTTTCTTACCTTTTCTAACTATGAGGTTAACTCTTGGGTTTTTGCCAAATTCTTTTTGCACTATTTCGGGAGTGCCGTCAGGTGAATCATCATCTACAACGAGTATATCAGCTTTATCAAATGAGTTTAAAACTGCAGGTATGATTCTGCTAATATTTTCTGCTTCGTTGTAAGTTGGTATAACAACTAGTATCCTTTCTCTGTTGTCCATATCACTAATAACCTGACTTCGGTAGATGTTTATATATCAAGTTGACTATAACAGGTTTAAACATACTGATAATCCTGTCTAAGGAATTGTCTATGCTTAGTTTGCCGACTTTGACGATTATACCACCTTCTATTTCACTGTAGGTTATCTTGCCTTCTATTCCTTTGGTTTTAAGAAGTGATTCAACTTTTTTGTATAGACTTTCGTAATCACTTTTGGAGAGTATTACTTCAATGTTTGATTTATTGAGGCTGTCAGGTAGGTTATCTACGATTTTTTCCAGGATTGCTAAAATGAAGTTTTCCTTGTCCTTTAGTGAGACTAGCATGTTTTTAATTTGGGTTATGGTTTCGTTGTATATTTCGTTGAAAGTTTCTGTGAATTTTTCATTTACTTTTCTTCTGTTCTCTGATTCTATTGAAAGCTTTTGTAAGGATAAGGTTTTTTCAAACTCTCCAGAAATTTTTTCCTTTTCATTTTCAAATTCTTCGTCAATTTGCTTTTTTGCTTCTGAGATGATTTTGTCTCTTTCTGCTTGGGCGTTTTTTAATATGTTTTCTATCTCATTTTGTATATCTTCATTTAGAACTTTTATGAGTTCATCTATGGGCATGTTGACCTCCTATAATTTTATACCTATTGTTTCTCTTACAATTCTCTTTATCATAGTTTCGTAATCTTCATATTCTTGGATGTCAAACACGGGGTCAATCTCTACGATAAAAGGTTTTTGATGTGATAGAACAAAGTCTCTTAATTCTTTTCTAACTTTGGAAGATATGTTTTTAGAAATTATTACTGCAAAAACATCTTTTCTTTCTCTTAGCTCGTCAATCTTGGACATAACTAAGTCACTTAAGTTTGGGTTGCTAACATCAAATGCGTAAACCTCGACGCCTAAGAACTTGTATACCTCACCGGTATATTTGTCAAGTATCCCTACTATTCTCATCTTGATGATGATTTTCAAGCAACGATTGTAGTTATTTCAACTATCAAAGAATTTGGTGTAGTTAATTAGGAAAGTGCTAATAATCACGATGTGCTATTAAGCACGATGTGCTATTAAGCACGACGTGCTATTAAGCATCTTACCCACCATTTTCTGTTGGGATGCTATAGTTTCAATTAACCTTTATATGAAGAAGTGTT
>JAPYWX010000041.1 GCA_028276145.1 Spirochaetota bacterium | reverse complement strand
AAAACTTCATACCTTACCCCCTATTCTTATAGTACTCAACAATGTCTATTGAAGTAACAATATCAATTATTGATTTTCCATCTGAAACCAAAGCAGCACCTCTATCCTTAAGCATAAGGAAAGGATTAGAAACAACATCCTTAATATTAACAACCGGTAGAGGTGGCTCTATAATAGTTTCTACACTGCACTCCCATATCTTTCTGCATTTCTCCTTATCCTTAGAAACACCATAAAGTTTTTCAACCAAATTCTTATCAGTCACAACACCGACATTCACACCATCATCAATTACAGGTATCTGCGATATATCGTACCTCACCATAAGCTCAACAGCTTTACCAATCTTATCCTTAGAACTAAGGTAAATAAGGTTCTTAACATGTCTAACCTTAGACCTAATTATATCCTCAACAAGAACTCCATCAGAAGGCGAATCAAGAAACCCATTTTCTATCATCCAATAATCATTGTATATCTTATTTACATAGTTTCTACCACTATCAGGAAGTATAACAACAACATTTTTACCCTCATCAAGCTCCTTGGCTACTTTGAGAGCACCAAAAACAGCTGCACCGGAAGACCCACCAGCAAATATACCCTCTTTCTTAGCTAACTCTCTAGCAGTTAAAAACGCCTCTTTATCATTAACAACAATTATTTCATCAACAATACTAGGATCATAAGTTGAAGGCATAAAATCCTCTCCAATTCCCTCAACTTTGTAAGTATGTACCTCTCCTTCAGTACCGTAGAATTTATGATGATAAATAGACCCTTCCGGATCAACACCAACAACTTTAATGTTAGGATTCTTCTCCTTGAGGTATCTACCAGTACCACTTATAGTACCACCAGTACCAATACCAGCCACTAAAACATCTACTTTACCATCCAACTGCTCCCAAATTTCAGGTCCAGTAGTGAGATAATGAGCTTCAGGATTAGCAGGATTAAAGTACTGATTTGGCATGAAAGCCTTGGGATTCTCTTTTACCAACCTTTCGGCAACTCTAATATAGTTACTTGGGTGATCCGGAGGTACAGAAGTAGGGGTAACTATAACCTCAGCCCCCATAGCTTTAAGAAGATTTATCTTTTCAGTACTCATTTTGTCAGGTATAGTTAATATAACCTTGTAACCTTTAACAATAGCAGCAAGAACTAATCCCATACCAGTATTGCCCGAAGTAGGCTCAACAATAGTATACCCCGGTTTTATCAAGCCTTCCCTCTCAGCTTTCTCAATCATAGCCCTACCTATCCTATCCTTTATACTACCACCAGGATTAAAAAACTCTAGCTTTGCATAAACATTTGCCTTTATACCTTCCGTTATTTTGTTTAACCTAACCATAGGTGTGTATCCTATGGCTTCAAGTATATTGTTATACACGCGCTTGTAATTATCAGAATAACTCATACAACCCCCAATATCACTTTAAATATTTTAAAAATAAAATATTTACTTTTTCAAAATACTAAAAATACAAATATTAATCAATGATTATACTGAAAAAACTAACAGATTAAGCTCACAAGCTCATTGTTTAATATTTGAAATGATTTACTATTAAGCAACTTAATTGAATAATTGCTATAAAGAATCTTAAAAGCACTTTTATATTAGACCTAACGAGATATTACCTCTTTTCAAATAATCAAGAGTGTAGAGAGGCTAAGCCTCTCTACAATTAATCTGGTGGGTGCTTAATAGCACTTGTGCTTAATAGCACCTACTCATAAATACCTATAAGGTGTTATAAACAACATTATTAATTAAGTTTTTCAAGGATCTCAAAGCATATCGTGCTAAAAGCACTCCGTGCTAAAAGCACTTAAGCAGTAAAGAAAAACATCAGAACCAAAAAATTAAAAAATTTTTACAAAATTTGAAAAAATAAAATTTATCAAATTATAATATTTGCAAAATTTTAAAGGAGGGATGTAATATGGGACAAAGGGTTGAAACAATATTACTTCATGGGGGGCAGGTACCAGACCCCACAACTGGCGCTAGAGCAGTGCCAATTTATCAAACAACATCCTATGTATTTAGGGATATTGACCATGCTGCTAGATTATTTGCACTTGAGGAAGAAGGCAACATCTACACTAGGATAATGAATCCTACTACTGATGTATTTGAAAAGAGGATGGCTTTACTTGAAGGTGGTGTCGGTGCCCTTGCCGTAGCATCAGGGCAAGCTGCTGAAACTTACGCTATCTTAACGATAGCCAAGCCAGGTGATGAAATTGTGAGTTCTGTAAGTTTGTATGGTGGAACCTATAATCTCTTCAATTGGACATTGCGAAGATTGGGCATAACAGTACACTTCGTTGACCCACTTAACCTAGAAGAAATTGAATCAAAAATAAATGACAAGACAAAAGCAGTGTACATTGAAAGTATAGGTAATCCAAAACTAGACGTACCAGACATAGAAGCTATAGCAAACATTGCACATAAGCATGGTGTACCTCTTATTGTTGACAATACAGTACCAACAGGATACCTATTGAGACCTTTTGATTATGGTGCTGATATAGTGGTATACTCTGCTACTAAGTTCATAGGTGGACATGGCACATCAATAGGTGGTGTAATCGTTGATTCTGGTAAATTCAACTGGGCTAATGGCAGATTCCCAGAATTTACTGAGCCTGACCCAAGCTATCACGGATTAAGATATACCGACCTAGGTAATCTAGCATTCATTCTAAAGGCAAGGCTACAATTACTTAGAGACATAGGAGCATCATTGAGCCCATTCAACTCATTCTTATTCTTACAGGGACTTGAAACACTACACCTAAGAATGGAAAGACATTCAGAAAACGCCCTCAAGGTTGCAAAATACCTTGAAAGCCATCCAAAAGTATCCTGGGTAAGATATCCATTACTTGAATCAAATCCAACATACAAAAATGCTAAGAAATACCTACCAAAGGGCGCAAGTGCATTAGTAACTGTAGGCATAAAAGGAGGAGCAGAAAAAATAAGGAAATTCGTCGAGTCACTCAAACTATTCTCACACCTCGCCAATATAGGTGATGCTAAATCGCTAGTGATTTATCCATACTTGACAACTCACCAGCAGCTAAAACCAGAAGAAAGAGCTGCAGCAGGAGCACCAGAAGACCTAGTAAGGCTATCAATAGGAATAGAGAACGTGGACGACATAATTGAAGATTTGGACCAAGCATTGAGCAAAATATGATTTTTTAGGGCACGGCTACGCCGTGCCTGAAATAACTTGACACAAAAATTTAATATCTTAGAAAATTTTCAAATTAAAAGGAGGAAGCTATGCCTAAGGAGCATGTCATTGATGAAAAAAGCATTAATACCGTTCTAGCTGAAGATATTTCCTTTAAAGGTGTGTTAAAATTTTCTACCTCTTTGATGATAAAAGGTACTTTTGAGGGAGAAATTGACGCAACTGGTCATCTTGTAATAGGTCCAAAAGCCGTAGTCAAGGCACAAATCAAAGCAGCAACAATTACAAATTACGGTGAAATAATTGGTAATGTTGAGGCAACTGAAAAGCTTGAAATGATATCAGGAGCCAAATTAACGGGAGATATAAAGACACCAGACCTCTACATTGAGTACGGATGTGTATTCAACGGAAACTGTTCAATGCCAACTAAATCAACTGCACAAGCTAATCCAAAAGAAAAAGACTAACTTAATGTACAAAACGCTTTTAGCTATAATACCTACGATTCTCTTACTAAGTTCTTGCATAACTTTTCCGGTGTTAAGTCATACAGAGAAGGCTAGCACCTTGCAAAGTAAAGGTGTTGGCTTCTCTTTGGGTAATTACGCAAGAAACTTTTTTTTGGCACCAAGATTTGGAATATACAAAGATGATTTTGTAGGTGTTGATTCAGGTGTAAGTTTTTACTACTCACTTCCAAGCAGTGACTTTTCTTCTTATTCCATTTCACCAGATATCAAAATTTCACTTTTCCAAACAAACCAATCTAAATTCGGAACTGGAATGAGCTTGTCATTCCTCTACTTACACTCCACTCAAGCACAAATTCAAAACCTCTACTACATAGTACCAACATACATGGAATCAAGCTTAACAGAGTGGTTCACCTTCATTCTTAACTTCAGGTTCTTCATACCAATAATCAAAAACACAGAAGAACAAAATTTCCTTAACCAAAATTTCATTACAATAAATGTAGGAGCAAACTTCTTTAACTCAGTAACCCTACAAGGCTACCTACTAGCCACCCCATTAGCACAAAACATTTTCCCAATCCCCGGAATCCAACTATCATACGAGGTGAATTTCTAGGTGCTTATTAGCACACCGTGCTTATTAGCACCTCGTGCTAAAAGCACACTGTGCTAAAAGCACTTCTTAATTTATTCTTGTAGAGTTATTAGAGGCGAAGCCTCTCATAAAAAAATTTTTTCAACAAAACAAAAACCTTCCGAAAATAGATTTTAGGGAAACTAGGGAGAGAAGAAATGCTTGAAAAGGAACTCATTCAAATACTTAGCGATGAATTAGATATCCTCCAAAAACTATTAGCCAAGGAAAAGGAAAAAAGAGAAGTAGTTATATTAAAAGAATACTCAAGACTTAAAAAAATAGATGAAGAAGAAAGAGAGTTATTCTCAAAACTAGAAAAATTGGAATTAGAGAGACTCAACATAACAAAAAGGTTAGCACAAAAATTCTCCCTAGAAAGCGAAATAAACCTATCAAAGATAATTCCATTCCTAAATAACCAAACCACACTTATACAGCTAAGAGACAAACTACTATCTACCCTAGATGAAATAAGACTAGTGTGCCTAGAAAATAAAATAATAATAGAATCCTCAATCTCCGTATCCCTCGCAGTCGTAGAAAAAATAACCAATACAACACTATCAGAAGTTAACTATAACTCAGAAGGCAAAAAAGTATTCAAAGACATTGACATAACAACCTACTCTACAATTAGCTAGGCTATTCTATAGCCAAGCTATTCTATAGCAAAGCTATTTGATAGCGAAGCTATTTGATAACTAAACCACCTGAATCAATGCTCATCGACTCTCATTTGTTCAACTACTGTCGTGCTTATTATATTTAAAGACAATAAGTGCTTAAATAATAGGTATCAAGACCCTAAAATTTCTAATCTAAGGTGCTATTTAGCACAACGTGCTAATTAGCACAACGTGCTATTTAGCACAAGTGCTAATTAGTAATAATTCTATTAACTACAAAGTTTTTTCAGATCGCAGAATCATTAGGATACTTTGTATCATATCAAGGTGAAAGCCCCAAAGGTATTTGTTTAAAATTATCTCTAAAATCTATAGGATTCAATTTATGCCTAGAAGAAAAGACATTCAGAGTATCTTAGTTATTGGTTCTGGTCCTATCGTTATTGGACAAGCTTGTGAGTTTGACTACTCAGGCTCCCAAGCGTGTAAAGCTCTCAGAGAAGAAGGATTTAAGGTAATTCTCGTTAATTCTAACCCTGCTACCATAATGACTGACCCCGAAATAGCTGATGTTACATACATTGAACCTCTCACTGTTGAAACCTTGGAAAATATAATAGAGAGGGAAAGACCCGATGCTCTACTTCCTACCCTAGGAGGACAAACAGCTCTAAACCTTACGGTTAAGCTCCACGAAGAAGGAATTCTCGATAAGTACAGAGTAAAACTAATAGGTGCAAATGTTGAGGCTATAAAGAAAGGTGAAGACAGGGAACTTTTCAAAAAAAGCATGGAGAAAATAGGGCTTAGGTGCCCATACAGTAAAGCCGTTCACTCTGTTGAAGAAGCCTTAGAGGTTGCTAAGAACATTGGATTCCCAATAATAATAAGACCTGCTTTCACTCTAGGTGGCACTGGTAGCTCTATAGCATACAACTTTGAAGAACTAAAGGTTCTGGCAGAAAGAGGGCTTAACGCCTCAATGATAAACGAAATACTTGTAGAAGAATCTTTGATAGGCTGGAAAGAAATTGAATTTGAGGTAATGAGAGATAAAAAAGACAATGTCGTTATTGTATGTGCAATAGAAAACTTTGACCCAATGGGTGTCCACACAGGCGATTCCATAACAGTAGCACCTACTCAAACACTCACAGATAAACAATACCAAACTTTAAGAGACGCAGCTATTGAGATAATAAGGGAAATAGGTGTAGAGACAGGAGGCTCAAACATACAGTTTGCTGTGAATCCTGAAAAATTTGAATTCATGGTTATAGAGATGAACCCAAGAGTCTCTAGAAGTTCCGCCTTAGCATCAAAAGCTACTGGCTTCCCGATAGCAAAAATTGCCGCTAAGCTAGCAGTTGGATATACCCTTGATGAAATACCTAACGATATAACCAAAGAAACTCCGGCATCGTTTGAGCCTACATTAGATTATGTAGTTGTCAAAATGCCAAGATTTGCATTTGAAAAATTCCCAGGTGCCAAACCAATACTCGGTACACAAATGAAGTCTGTTGGTGAAACAATGGCAATAGGCAGAAACTTCAAAGAAGCATTTGTCAAAGCTATCGTAGGACTAGAAACTGGAAGAAAGTTCTTTGAAGGAATACTCACAAACGACGAAAGCTACAAGTCAAGAATTGAAGAAATTAAAGAAACCATAGCTATTAAGTTAAGAGAACCTAACCCCGAAAGGATTTTCTATATAAAGGATGCTTTCAAGGTAGGTCTAAGCGTAGATGAAATCTATGAATACTCAAAAATAGACAAATGGTTTCTCTATAACCTAAAAGAACTCGTTGAGTTAGAGGAGTCAATACCATCTAAGTTAGAGATGATAGATAGAGAAGCCATGCTATACTACAAGCAAATGGGAATCACCGATTACCTTTTAGCACTAAAAACAGGAGTTTCCGAAGAAGAGGTTAGAGAATACAGAAAAAAATTAGGTATTGAAGCAACATACAGGCTAGTAGATACCTGTGCTGCTGAGTTTGAAGCAAAAACACCTTACTACTATTCAACATACGATGAAGAATGTGAGTACAAGGACACAGGTAATAAAAAAGTCGTTGTACTTGGCAGTGGTCCAAATAGAATAGGTCAAGGTATTGAATTTGATTATTGCTGTGTACACTGTTCGCTAGAACTCAAAAAGATGGGTTATGACGCCATTATGGTAAATTCAAATCCTGAAACTGTTTCAACTGACCATGATATATCAACAAGGCTTTATTTTGAACCTCTGACATATGAACATGTCATGAATGTAATTGAAAAAGAAAAACCTGAAGGTGTTATACTACAGTTTGGCGGGCAAACTCCTCTGAAGTTGTCGTTAAAGCTAAGAAAATCAGGCGTTAAAATATTAGGTACATCTGCAGAAAGCATAGACATAGCAGAGGACAGAGAGAAATTCAGGGAGTTACTCGAGAAAATAGGAGCAAAGCAGCCACTAAGTGCTACTGCTACAAATTTAGAAGAAGCTCTAAGAATTGCCAATGAAATTGGTTATCCAGTACTAGTAAGACCTTCCTATGTACTTGGTGGTAGAGCTATGAACATCGTCTATAGCGATGATGAATTTATTGGCTATGCAAAGGAAGCTATCGTCGTATCAGAAGGAGCACCTATACTTATTGATAAGTTCCTACAGGATGCCATAGAAGTTGACGTTGATGCACTTTCAGACGGTGAAGAAGTAGTAATTGCCGGTATAATGGAACACATAGAGGAGGCTGGTGTCCACTCAGGTGATAGCGCTGCAGTTCTACCCCCTTATTCTCTCTCAGATAAGATAATAGAAAAAATTAGGAAACACACGATAGACATAGCATTATCTCTCAAAGTCGTCGGACTTGTTAATATTCAATATGCCGTGAAAGATGGTGAAGTTTATGTCTTAGAAGCCAACCCAAGAGCTTCTAGAACAATACCCTTCGTCTCAAAGGCAACGGGGATACCATGGGCTAAGCTAGCCACTAGAGTAGTAATGGGAGAGAAAATAAAAGACATAGGTGTCAAGGAAGTTATAAAGCCTGGGTATTATGCTGTCAAAGAAGTAGTATTACCATTCGATAAGTTCCCTGAGGTTGAACCTACACTTGGTCCCGAAATGAAGTCCACCGGTGAAGTAATGGGTATAGACTTTTCATTCCCTCTAGCTTACGCAAAAGCAGAAATAGCAGCAGGCACAAATATATACAATAGAAAGAGTGTCCTACTTACTATAGACGATAAAGATAAACCTAAAATATTAAATCTAGCTAGGGAGCTCTCGGAATTAGGCCTCAAGATATATGCTACTAAAGGAACTCACTACTTCCTAAAACAAAACAATATTGAGAGCGAACTAGTATTCAAAATAGGAGAAGGCAGACCAGACCTATTAGACCACATAAGAAACGGTAAAATCGAGATGGTATTTAATACAACAATGAACAGAAAATCAGTAAAAGACGAAATAAGCATAAGAAAACTAGCCATAAGATATAAAATACCATTAATCACAACGGTACCAGCAATGTACGCTGTCGTCTCAGCCCTCAAAGACATGAGAAATAAAGAACTGAATGTCAAACCAATTCAAGAGTACCATAAAATAAGAGAGGCTCAGCCTCTCTATAAAGTAAAGTAATTATTACCGTGGCAGTACCTTGTTGGAACATTTGAAATTTATTGACAACTCTTATCTGTTTACTTAAAATATGTTTCAAGGAGGATGGATATGAAGAAAGTGCTATTAGCAGTGATTTCTTTACTAGTGGTAGGTGCTTTAGTTGTTTCTTGCGCACCTGCCGGAGCAAAAAAATCAGCTTCCACTTCTAAGAAGAGCAAGGGAGTAGCTTCAGCTCAAGCTAGTGGAGCTATCAAAGCCGGTAAGATAAAATTCACATTCAATGCAAACGAGTACGGCGGAGCCTCAAGTGTTAACTTAGTTGGTTCCTTCAACGGCTGGAACCCAACAGATCCAAACTACGCCATGGAAGACCCAGATGGTGACGGCATCTTCGAAATAGAAGTTGAATGGGAACCTGGTAAGTACCTTTATAAATATTACATCGATGGAAACTGGCCAAAGGACATGAGCGAGTTAGAGCAGTACATCTCTCCAAAGCCAACAGAGTATGTTGATGACGGCTTTGGCGGTAAGAACGCTGTTTTAGTTGTCGAGTAATTTCATAGGGTACCCAACCAGAGGATGGCAATGCTAAGCCATATGGCCCCTCGTGGGGTTAGCTTGGTTGGGTATCCCTCTTGCTCTAAAGATTTAAAATCTTAATTTTGAAAGAAAATTCTCTGTGTTTTATTATTTCTTTTGAAAAGGGGGTTTGATATGTTAGATCAATTTCCAAAGGGACCAAATGTTTTTGATCCAAAAATTCCAAGTGCTGTAGGTAGCCATGAGAGCTTAGTTCAGGAGGGAAGAGACAAGGCAATCGAAGATAAAAAGTTTGTTCAAGATTTGACAAACGAGCTAATGAATAGGATTATTACTAAACTCCCTCCTGAGGTCACTGACAAGCTTGATGTAATGGGAAGCTTGAGGGACAAAATCTATAACTACATCAACATTACCTACCAAAACATGATGAACAGGTACTTAAAAACTGTCGAAGACGAGTTCTTGAAAAAAGTTAGAACTTTCATCGACAGGGAAGAAAATAGGCAAATGGCAAGGTACACACCTAGAGAGATAGTTGAGTTACTCGACAAAATAGCAGGACCTGACAAATTCCACACAGGTGAAATTGAAAAGTCCATCGTTAACATGTATGGACACTTACATGGGCACATTCAAAGGGAAATAACAGAAGTAGAAGAGATGACCAACGCACTATTGAGGCAAAAGACAGATGTCGGTGCACTAGTTAGAGGTCAGAATGCCTACGCTATAATGAAAGCAGTATTCAGAGATAATCCTTACAATCCAATTCATGTATACGACGTTAAGGTTTCCATCAATATCCTGGAAAACGAGCTAATAAGCCCAATCTATCACTACCAAGTTCCTCTATCACTAATCATTAAAGAAGCCATCCAACACAGAATCATCGAACTCATTGACAAAGAAATAGAAAGAATAAATGAATCACTTATTGAACAAGGTAAAGCTGAACTAGATAAGACAGAAATAATTTTTGAAAAGATAAGACAAATTGAAAACTTCACAAGCGATGATAAAGATGATGAAAACTCCACTAGGTACACGATATTGGCTAAGAGATTCATTGACAAAATAGAAGGACTCAGAGCAGAAATTCCACCTGACGAGTACGATCCTCTTAACATCAGAGAAACAATAAAGAAAATCTTCGATATTGAGAACATAAGAAACAGAGGTTATAACACCGCTGTTAATGTTCTCACCTCAATACTTGACACAAGTAAGCTCGGGTATCAGTACATCAACAACTTCAAGAATGCTAGAGTCTGCATAATAAGGGAGTATGAAGAAACAGATCCCGAGAAACTACCGCATGAGAGTTACAGAATAAAGCTAGCTTACTATGACCAGAATCAATTAATCAAGTTGAGAGAAGAGTATGACAAGCACTTCGAAGCATTTGAAAGAGAAGTAAGAAGACTCTGGCAGCTCACTTATCAGTATTACCTCAAAAACAAAAGGAAATACAATATCAGAGACTTTGATGACCTAGTACTAAAGTACATGCCTAGGGATTGGGCTAAGGAGTACTTTGAGGCAAACGCTGAAAACGGAGGAGACGAAGTTAAGTGGCAAGAGCTAGGCTTTATGGATCCTGAAAACACAATCGTTGAGGAAAGCAATCCTCATTACATACCTGAAACAGAAAACCTCTTCAGAAGAATCAAATTCATAAAGGAACTTCTACAAAAAATGCACGGAGCCGAAAGGCCACTAGAGAGAGTAATACTCGAAGAAAGGATTGACTTTATAATGAAGAGATTCTCAGAATTCGCTTACTCCATCAATCCTCACCACATACAGCCTGGTTTGATATTAGAGCTAGATATAACTACAATTAAGAGAAAGCAGTTCATTTTAAAGAGAATGGCAGAAGTCATAAACGAGTTCTTATTCCAGCTATCCAAAGGCTTCACAGATGTTGCCTTTGCTCAGTACACAAGAAGAAGATCAACAGTCAGAGCAGACATTGACCAGTCATTTGCGATACAAGAGGACAAAGAAAGTGTCTCAGAATTAGCATACAAAGCCAAAGAATCAACAGCTGAAGAAGAAAAGAAAGAACCCCAGGTAAAAGGTAAAGCAGACGTATCTCCTAAAAAGCCCGTAGAAAAATTAGAGGAATTATAAAATTTAAGGGAGGCTCCCGCCTCCCTTTAACTCTATCAAAAACCACTTTAATAG
>JAPYWX010000202.1 GCA_028276145.1 Spirochaetota bacterium | reverse complement strand
TGGATATTCCGAAAATATCCAAGAGGATTTTATGCCTGAAAACTTTGTACCTTCTTATGGAATAATAAAGGGTAGGTTTAAAGCTCTGGGAACTAATACTTTTGGTTTATTTTTTGTTTCTTTTAACCTTCTTTCGAAGGTTTTAGAAAAAATACAGGTAGCGTCTTCACACTTTAGTTCGATATACGAAAATTCTCCTCAGATGCCTTGGCACGAGTTTGAAGAGAGGATAATAAACATAAAGTGGCGTGGAGAGTATTCTATAAACATAACAAACGACATCCAAAAGGCTATAGACTATGAGTTGAAGTCAAAAGAGAGAACTGATGAGATTATATATTATCTAACTAAAAACGCGGTTCCTAAACTTTCTGAGTTTTTCCAAAATATACTTCAGAGACCAACGGGTGATAAGAATGTAACTGTTGATCTTGAGGTTGAGTTGGTAAGTCAAGAAGAAGTCGAAGAGGTAAACATAAAGAGAACTAAAAAGGATTTAGAAAAGAAAGTTTCTGCACCTACTCAGCAGCAGCAACAGGCTCAAGATGAATTTAACCTCCCCCCCAACTCTATTGTTTTGGAATCTGCTCTTGTTCTATCCCCTATAACGGGTGTTCCTGTTTATGAGCTTAAGCCGGGAGATAAAGTTTTAACGAGAATAACGGAGAAAACTCAAAGAGGACAGTATTTCAAAGAGCTTTTAGGAGCTATAGATAAAACAACAAATGAGGAAAAGCCTATTCCGGCAACTGTTGAGCAAGTTAAAGTTCTAGGTAAGAATTATGTTATACTAACTAGTATAGGTCCAGGTATATATTGTAAGTCCGTTGAAGAGGATAATGTTAAAGTCAAGAAGTACGAAGGGGAAATGTTGAAAACACCTACAGGTTTTCTAGGTACTGAGCCTGAAGTTAGCGAAATTAACGACAAAACATCAAATTTGTTGATAATCATAGGAATTACGGCAGGTACTCTGATTCTTATAGCTTTGATACTTATGTTGTTAGGTTTCTTCTAATATGAGGTTGTATAAATTTTCAAGAAAAACCTTAGAAACTGATATAGAGCTAGAAGTTAACCTTGACGGTGAAGGTATTTTCTCAGGTTCTACAGGTATAGGCTTTTTTGACCACTTGATTAATACACTTTCAAAACACTCTAGAATGGATGTAAAAATAGTTAGATGTCAAGGTGATACGCATGTTGATTTCCATCACCTTGTTGAGGATTTCGGGATAGTTTTGGGTGTATGTTTTAGGGAAGCTTTGGGGGACAAGAAGGGAATAAAAAGGTTTGGTTTTTCTTCAGTGCCTCTAGACGAGGCACTGTCTAGTGTTTCGCTAGACATAAGCGGTAGAAGCTTTTTGTATATTACTACAGAATATCTTACAGGTAGCATCAGAGAGTTTGACATGGAACTCATTGAAGTTTTCCTTTCAGCTTTCGTTAGGGAAGCAAAAATAACACTTCACGTTGATGTTGTGAGAGGCTTTAACAAACACCACATAGCAGAGTCTATTTTCAAAGCTTTGGGTGTAGCAATTAGAGAAGCAATAAGGATAGAAGGAGATATAGTGCCTTCTACTAAGGGAACTATTTAGTAATTATGGGCTTCAATGAAGCAGTTCAGTATATCTACTCTCTCACAAACCTTGAAGTGTCAAGAGATAAAAAAATTCCTGAAAGTGGCATAGAAAATGTAAAGAAGGTTTTAGAGTACCTTAAGATAGATTTTCTTTCAATTCCTACGTTTCACATAGCTGGGACAAAAGGCAAAGGTACGGTCTCAACAATAGTAGCTTACCTGCTTTCTAAAAAAAGTGGTAGTGTGGGGCTTTTTACTTCGCCTCATCTTCTTTCAATAACTGAAAGAATATCTATTCTTAATAATGGTGAAGTGTTTTTTATAACTCAAGAAGAATTTGAAGATGTTTACCTTGAGGTTAAGGAAGCTAAAGAAAAACTTAACATTGAGCTTACAACATTTGATTTCCTTACAGTGATGGCAATGGTTTATTTTGTTTCTAAAAAAGTTGATTATATAGTTTTGGAGGTTGGTTTAGGGGGGAGGCTTGATTCTACAAATTTCTGTATGCCTAAGGTTTGCGGTATAACTCTTATTGACTACGACCATACAAAAATTTTAGGTGATACGCTTGAGAAAATAGCATACGAAAAGTGCGGTATAATAAAAAATGGTATTCCTGTTGTGTCAATGTACCAAAAAGAATCAGTCAGAAAAGTAATTTCAAGTGTAGCCAAAGAGAAAGGTTCAAATCTTACTTTTATAGACAATCTTTACAAAGTTGAAGAGGTTAAAATCTCAAAAGATGGTACCTTTGCTAAAGTTAGGAATTTGGTTGATAACAAAGTTTTTGATATAGGTACAAGTTTGATAGGTGAACATTTTGTATGGAATATCCTTATGGCTTTTGAGATGATTCAAAAAGTTCTACTTCTTGAATATTCACTTTTGAATGATGTTAATCCACCGATAAGGGGGAGGTTTGAGGTTATTAAAAGAGAACCTTTTGTTGTTTTTGATGTTGCTCATA
>JAPYWX010000201.1 GCA_028276145.1 Spirochaetota bacterium | reverse complement strand
TTTGTATAGAGATTCGGCATTTTTGGTTAGTCCCATTGCTTCGTAGACGTCTCCAAGTAGTAGTACTATCCTGATATCATCAGGATGTTGCTTCATTAGGGAATTACAAATTTCAATAGCTTGCTGGAATTCTTTTTTCTTCATTTTTATTCTTGCTAGTCCTATTAAAGCGTATTTGCTGTATCCTACTTCTAGTGCTTTGTTGAAAGCTACTTCCGCTTCGTTCTCTTTTCCTATCTTGAGAAGTGTATCACCGAGCCTTGTTAGTATCTTAGGATTATCAGGATATTTTTCTGCTAGCCTTATCCAGTATTTTATTGATTCTCTGAATTGTCCCATGCCTCTTAGTGAATCAGCAAGTCCATAGAGAGCATAGAAATTTTCGTGGTCTACCCCTAGTGCTCTTTGGTAATATGCTACAGCTTTTGAAAACTGCTTTTTCCTTCGGTATATGTTTCCTATCATCGTCAAAATGTTTAAAGTATTAGGTCTTATGTCAATTAACCTTTCCCAGTAATTCAGTGCCTTGTCATAGTCACCGAGTTTGTAGAACATATCCCCTATGCCCATTAAAGCAAACTTGTTTTTTGGATTTAACTCTATTGCCTTTAGGTATAGCTCTTCAGCCTTATCGTAGTTCTTAAGCTTTCTGTAAGCATCGCCCATTCTTGTTATTACTAGTGAATCTGTAGGTTCTAATTCTGTGTATCTTTGCCAGTATTCGAGAGCTTTTGCCCAGTCTTTTAGCCCTCTCCAAGAATCTGCTAAGCCAAGAAGGGTTTTTTTGTGGTTTGGGTCTTTTTCAAGAACTTTGTTAAATGTTTTAATAGCTTCTTCAAACATCAGACTTTTTCTAAAAGCTGTACCTAAAAGGTAAAGAAGGTCAACTTCGTTAGGAAACTCTTTAAGTGCGTTGTTCAGAAGGTCAATAGCTTCCTTAAAGCTCTTTTTGTCAATTAGTTCGGAAGCTTTGTTAATGAAATCTTCAAGTTTCTTATTCTTTTCACTCATAGACTCACCTCTCTAAAAAAATTACTACGAACCAAATTTCCTAAGTTTATACTAAAATTATAAAAAAGCCATTTACCAAAGTCAAAAGTTCCCTCAGAGTTTCTCCCTGAATTCTTTGGCCTTCTCCATTATTTTTTTTATTGCTTCTAAGTTTTTTCCGTCTTTCAGTGTCCTTTCAATGTTTTCTAGGTTCGTTCTAAATTTTTTCAAAAATTCTAGTATGTTTTCCCTGTTTGTTGCTATTATGTCGTACCACATTTCTGGGTCACTTTTTGATATCCTTGTTGTGTCTAATAGCCCCTTCCCGTATATGTTGTAAAAATTTTCGTTTGAGTACTTTGATTCGGAAAGGGTATATGAGATTAGAAAAGATATTATGTGTATTGAGTGGCTGGTTTGGGCGACTATCTCATCGTGCAGTTCTGGAGGAAGTTTTACTACTTTCATTCCAAGTTCTTCCCAGAATTCTGATACAGTTTTTACTTGGCTTTCTAAGTTATTGTAAGGTGTTATTACACAAGTGGCATTGATTAGGATTGAGGGGTCAGAATTCTCAAATCCGTTTTTTTCACTACCAGCCATTGGGTGAGAGCCTATGAACGAGCTGTCTGATATTTCTTTTATGATCTTGTATTTTGTACTGCCTATGTCTGTTACTATTGCATCACTCTTCAGAAAGGTTTTTATTGACTTGAAGACTTTAGGTATTAGTAGTACGGGAGTACAAATTATCGTTAAGTCACATTCAGAGATTTTGCTTAATTCCGAGTAACTTAGTACTTCATCGAAAACTTTTGATTGAGGTAACGCTTTTATCTTGTCAGGGTTCCTTGAGAAACCAATTATCTTTATATTTTCTTTGAAAACTTGTCTTGCTCTGATGGCTATACTACCACCTAGTAAGCCTATTCCTGTTATTCCTAAGGTTTTAGGAAGCACATTTAGTCCTCTAAGTCAAATGTAAAGAGTTTATCGGATTCTAGAATGTCTTCGTAATCTTCCGGCTCTAACCCGTTGAATTTGTTCATTGCTGAATCAATTCCTTCGAATATTATCACTTCTATAACCTTTTTTAGAACTTTCAGTGCTTTTCTTATTATTTGGTACTCTTTTAGTGTTATGTTGGATAGAACCCAGCTTTCTAGTGGCATATAATCAGGTGGTTCGCCTATACCTATTCTTATTCTTGGGAAAAGGTCAGTTTTTAAGTAGTATGCTACTGATTTTAATCCGTTATGTCCTCCACTTGAACCTTCTTTCTTTATTCTTATTTTCCCTACCGGTAAGGTAGCATCGTCGCATATGACTATTATGTTTTCTGGAGGAATTTTTAGGAAGCTTGCTGTATACAGCACAGCTTCACCGCTTATGTTCATGTATGTCTGAGGTTTCAATAAAGCAACTTTTTTGTCACCTATTTTGGCTATTCCGAGAGCACTCTTTTTCTTTTTGGTATCAAATTTTACATTATACTTCTCTGCTAGTGCGTCAATTGCCATGAATCCGATATTGTGCCTAGTATAAGCATATTGCTGACCGATATTACCA
>JAPYWX010000039.1 GCA_028276145.1 Spirochaetota bacterium | reverse complement strand
CAGAAATAATAAAGTCCCATGTTACTAAAGGTGTTGAATTAGCTAGAAAGTATAGGCTCCCTAGGGAAATAGAGAATATGATTTGGGAGCATCACTCAGACAGCTTGATAAAGTATTTCTATCAGCAAGCTCTTAAAATCTCTCCTAATGTTGACTCTGAATTCTTCAGGTATCATAATCCCAAACCAAGGTCAAAAGAATCAGCTATACTGATGCTTTGCGATGTGATAGAAGCAAGAACTAGGTCAGAGGAAGAACTTTCTTACGAGAAAATAGACTATATAGTTGATGATGTTGTTTCTTCCAAAATAGTTGAGGGGCATCTAGATAATAGCAAGTTGACTCTGTTTGAGATAAGCAAAATAAAGGAAGCTATTAAGAAAGCTCTAAGGTCTCTGTATCATCAAAGAATAAAATATGCTTAATTCGTTTGTAGATACTTTTTGCTTTTTTACATCTTCAGGATGCTTGCGTTAATAATGTTTAAGGTATAAGTATTTTTATTGAAGAGAGGCATAGCCTCTCACTTAATTAGATGCTTTTAGCAATTTTGGTTTAAATTGTTCTAAGAAGTGGAGATGGGCTGAACCTTTTATTGATAGGTAGGTTTAGTATTTTGGGCTTAGGGGTGTTTAAAATATTTTTTTGTTTAAATGTTCCAAAGAGTTTAGATAGGTTTGGTACAGTTTGAAAAAATCAATAATTGACATTTAAGCTTTGTTAGGAAAGTTTAACTTATTATTGGGAGGTCTCATGAAAGAGAAGGTCAATATATTGTGTGCAGATGGATTTTCGAAGGTAGGGCTAGATATATTCTCATATTACGAGAATTTTAATGTTAAGGTTAATGAGAAGACGAGTAGGGAGGAATTGCTGGAGAAGATAGGTAACTATGATGTGCTTATTGTGAGAAGCTCTACCAAGGTTGATAAAGAAGTTATAGATAGAGGTAAGAGACTCAAGATAATAGCTAGGGCTGGGGTAGGATTGGATACTATTGATGTTGACTATGCGACTGAGAAAGGAATAATAGTTATGAACTCTCCTACGGGTAACGTTATTTCGACAGCTGAACATACGTTAGCTATGTTATTCTCTCTTGCTAGAAAAATTCCTTTTGCTCATATGTCAATGCTGCAAGGTAACTGGGATAGAAAATCTTTCAGAGGTGTTGAGTTATTTAGGAAGAAAATAGGTGTTATTGGTTTGGGCAAGATAGGAAGTGAAGTAGCCAGAAGATGCTTGGCTTTGGGTATGGAAGTTTTAGGGTATGATCCTTTCATTTCCGAGGAGAAGGCTGCATCTTTGGGTGTCAAGCTTGTATCTCTAGAAGAACTTATTAAGGAATCTGACTTTATAACCATACATGTACCTTTGACAGATTCAACCAAGAATTTGATAACGAAAAAAGAGATAGAGAAGATGAAGCCTAATGTGAGGATAATAAATTGTGCTAGAGGTGGCATAGTCAATGAGCAAGACCTTGCTGATGCTTTAAATAGTGGTAGAATTGCAGGTGCTGCTGTTGATGTTTTCTCAAAAGAACCACCAGATCCTTCAAACCCATTGCTTACAGCTAAGAATTGTATATTGACTCCCCACTTAGGAGCTTCAACAGAAGAAGCACAGGAAAATGTATCAATTGAAATAGCCGAATCCATAGTTAAGTTCTTTAAAGATAATGTTATAGTGAACGCTGTGAATATGCCTTCTGTCAGTATACAGAAGTTTAATGAGCTAAGGCCATACATAGAGATGGGTGAAAAAGTTGGGGCTATACTTTCACAGCTCTCTGATGGTGGTGTTATCCAGTTGCTCATTTCCTATGTTGGCAACATTGTAAACGAGCCTGTGGAGATAATCACTAGGGCTATAGCTAAAGGATTCATGAAAAAAATTGTAGGTGAAGACGCTGTTAACTATGTTAATTCTCTACTTTACCTTGAATCTCAGGGGATAAAGTTGCTTGAAACTAAGGAAGAAGATAATTTTTCAGTTTTTTCAAATATAATAAGGGTTGGTTTTGTCAGTAAGACGAAGAAAGAGGAGATATGGTATACAGTCTATCCTCACAATGAAACTAAAATAGTCAGGATAAACAATTATTACCTGGAACTTGACCCTTCCGATTATATGGTTTTCCTAGTGAATTATGATAAGCCGGGAATTGTTGGTTTCATTGGAACTGTATTAGGAGAGGCTGGTGTTAATATAGGTGAAATGAAGGTAACCAGAGCAAGAAGAGGTGATAAAGCTCTAACGATAATAACTGTTGATAACCTACCGCCTCAAGATGTTATTGACAGGATAAAGTCTAATCCGGATATATTGGAGGTTAGACTTATAAAATTATAGATGAAGCTTTTTATAGTTGAGTCGCCTGCCAAAGCTAAGACAATAAACACATACCTTGGTAAGGAGTTTGTAGTTGTTGCTACTATGGGGCATATAAAGGATTTGCCCCGAAAAGAGATGGGTATAGATTTTTCTACCCTTGAGCCGAGGTATGTGTTTTTACCGGGTAAAAAGAAAATAGCAACTAAAATCGTTGAAATTTCCAAAAAAGCTGAAGAAATTTTTTTAGCTTCTGATAAGGATAGAGAAGGTGAAATAATATCTTACCATGTTAAGGAACTTGTTTGGAAGTATAATAAAAATGTAAAGAGAGTTGAGTTTGGTGAAATAACTAAGAATGTGATTCTTGAAGCAATTAAATCGCCTAGGGATATCAATATTAACCTTGTCAACGCTCAGAAGACTAGAAGAATGCTTGATAGGCTGGTGGGTTATATAGTAAGCCCTATTCTTTCAAAAAGTTTGGGAAGGGAGTTAAAGAAGAGGTTAGCTCTTTCGGCTGGTAGAGTTCAATCACCTGCTTTAAGAATTCTGTGTGATAGGGAGTTGGAAATAAAAAACTTTGTTCCTACCCTCTACTATGATGTTTTTATACTATGCCAAAAAGAAGGTAAAAGTTTTAGGTTGAAGTTAACAAATCAGCAAGTTCATGGTAAAGTAGTTTATTTTTCTTCTGAGAATAGAATTGATGAAAATAAACTTAAGGAGATAAAGGAGAAAGTAAAACTTTCTGAAATTTATGTCAGAGACGTTAAGATTCAAAAAGATAGAATTATCCCTCTGCCTCCTTTCAAGACTAGCACACTTCAGCAAGATGCATCTACAAAATTAGGTTTTTCACCTAATAAGACAATGGCTATAGCTCAAGAGCTATACGAAGGTATGAATGTTGATGGTGAGTTTGTTGGACTTATAACCTACATGCGTACAGATTCAGTGAGAATTTCAGAATATGCTCTTAATAAAGTTAGAGACTTTATCAAAGAAAGGATAGGTGAGGAATACTTAAGCCAGAATCCTAGAGTTTATGAGAACAAGGGCACTTCTCAGGATGCACACGAGTGTATAAGACCTACGGATGTTTATAGAGTGCCTGCGATGTTAAGGGGAAAGATACCGGAGGATCATTATAAGCTTTATGACCTTATATGGCGTAGGTTTGTCGCTTGCCAGATGAAAGATGCTGTTTTGTTGGTTACTGATGTTTTGGCTAGTGATGGAATTTACAACTTCACGGCTAGAACTAAAACCATTCTTGAGAAGAATTTTATGAATTTCTATCCTCATAGTGTTCCTGATGATGTTTTCTTGCCAAAGTTAGAAAAAAATGAAAAGTTGGATGTTTTGAAGTTGGAATACGAGAAAAAGTTTACTCAGCCACCACCAAGATATACAGAGGCAACTTTAATTAAAAAGCTTGAGGAAGAAGGAATTGGTAGGCCCTCAACATACGCAACTATAATATCAACTCTACTGGAAAGGAAGTATGTTGAGAAAAAAGCTAAGTCTCTCGTACCTACTGAATTGGGGTTTAAGGTTTATGAATTCCTCAAAAAAACATATCCAGATGTTGTAGATCTAAAATTTACCTCTTATATGGAATCACTTCTAGATGATATAGAGAGTGGTAAGATTAGAGATTGGAAAAATGTTTTACTTGAAATGGTAAAGAAGGTTATTCCATCTTTTGTGCCAAAGAGTTAAAGTTCCTAAGCTGTTTATAGGTTCTTATGTGTTCCATCACAGAATGGTTGGTTCTTAGTATGTTTGCACCCACACAAAAAGAGTGTTTTCTTTTCATTAACTTCAAACTTCATAGGTTCAAACCCTGTTCCAAAGTGTGATCCATCGCAGAACGGTTGATTTTTTGACCTACCGCATCTACACCAATAATATGTTCCAGGTTCAAGTTCAACTTTGTATGGTGCTTTCTGAGCTATAACTGGTTCCATATTACACCCCTTTTTACAAAGATAAAATTTCCTTATTGGTTTTTCAATATTATTTGATTCAGTTAGAAGGATTTGAATTTAACTCAAATACAAGGTGCTTTGAGCACCTTCTTAATTTAAGTAAAAATGAAGAGATTGACAGTATCTTTCAGTTTGCTAGAGCGGGAATTAGGTGCTGAATAGCACTTATCTATTAGGGTTAAGGGAGGCGATAGCCTCCCTTAGAACATTAAGGTGGGCGATGTGCTTCATAGCAATTTTTAACTAATTGTTTAACACTTTGTACTTGATAACTCTTCAACTAAAAGGTGTTGGGAAGCGAAGCTTCCCAACAATAAAATCGGGTGGGTGGGGTGCTTAATAGCACTCTCTTATTAATTGGAGAATGAAGAGAGATAGAACCTCTTTTTATCAAATAGGTTGGGTGCTTAATAGCACAAATTGCTTAATAGCACGAAGTGCTAAATAGCACAAAGTGCTTAATAGCACGAGGTGCTAAATAGCACTAAGTGCTAAATAGCACGGGGTGCTAAATAGCACTTGGTACTTGATAGCACTTTCTTAATTATTCTAGTTATATTCTAGTTAAGAGAGGCTAGACTCTCTACAAAACTAAATCATTTTAATTTGATAGCAATAAAGTAGCATTGTAAAAATAAGTTCCTATGGAGAAGGTGATTAGGGTTATTCTTTTCAGTTTTCTAAGTTTTGTTGCTTTATTAGCTTTGCTAATTGTTGTTTTGTCTACTTTGGATACCAAGAGTTTGATTTCGGGTATTGTGAAGATAATAGAAAGAGAGATGTTTTTGAGAGTTGGGTATGAATACAAAGGTAGGAGTTTTTTTGAGTTACTTGGTGGCGTTGAGCTAGAAAATCTCAAAATATTTGATGCTACAACGAAGAATGAAAGATTACTTCTAGATGCTAAAAAAGTAGTTGTTCAGTTTGATATATTTAGTCTAGTTTTTGCTAAAAGTCCAAGTGTATATATCTACTGTGGAGACATAAAGCCAAATCTTGAGAACATTTCTTTGTATTTGTCTTCTCCAGAAATTAAGAAAAAATTTTCTACACCTTCTGCCGAAGGTGAACAATTTGTACCTGTAAAGGCTATCAGGTTAGAAAACATAATGATACCTTTAGGTGATAAGTTAATCAGTGCTTCTGTTGTTTTGGAAGGTTTTCCTAAACTGAAAGCTTGGGGGTATGTTGGTACTACAAAAACGAAGTTTTATTTTAGCGATGGCGAGTTGGTAATTGATAAGATAGTTTGGGATGATATTAATGTGAACAATATCAGAGTGATGTTTGATGAAAAGTTTTCCGAAGGAAAGGGGAAAATAGAAAAAATTTCTTATGGGGTATTTTTAGCTAATAGTGTTGATTTTAATGTTGACATTAACAAAGGTTTTGAAACCTTTGCGAAATTTGTAATTTCAATCAAGAATTCAAATCTTTTGGTAACTAATATTTCTCTTCACCTGAAGCCGGAGAATAAAGAAGTTAGTGTTAGCCTGTTTAGAGATAAGTTGATAGCTAAGGTTATTATAGATAGGTTACCTAAAGTAGATATCAAAATTAGTAGCCTTGCTTTTAGCGATTTACCTTTAGGAGTTGTTGACATTGTGAGTAATTTTATTAGGGATGGTGTAGCGAGTGGGAATTTGAATATTATTTTAGGTGAGGATTTAAAAATTGAGGGGGTTATTAATGGCTCTATTAGCACTGTATTAAAGGGTACTCTTCTTTCAGCTATTCCAATAAATTTGGAGTTTAGAGGTAAGGAAGTTAAGGCTTCTTCACTATTGAGTGATGGCAAGAGTGATATGAAAGTTTCTGTTGATGCAAGTTTAGAGTTAGGAACAAATTTTGTTGTTTACCTTAATGAGGTTAGAGCAGAATCAAAAAATTTTTATGTTTCTTCTATTATGTTCCCTACTCAAGATAGTGGTGAACAGAGGAAAGGTAGAGATTCTTCGCAGGGAAATTTAGAATTTTTAGTGCTTAGTAATACACCTTTTTATGTTAGTATTTCTAGCCTTTATGTTAGTGGTAAATCTCCAGAAATTCAGAATATCTCAATTAAAGGTATTTTGAATAAAGGTAAGGAAGTAGTTATGAAGTATTCTGTAGGGGGATTTTTGTTTAGAGAAGCTCAAATCGAGGGAGGTGGAGAGTTAGAGGTGAAGGAAGTTTTGAGAGGTGGATTAACATTGTTACCAACGAAGTTTAACCTTGGAAAAGTTTACAAAAATCTTCAGATTTTCGATTACTTAGGAGGAGAAATTTACGGAAATGCTTACTTAGATAGCCTTACTGTTAGTATTGGTGATAAACTTGTAGTTAACGGAAAAATGAGATTTGAGAAAGTGGAGCTTTTAGGACTTAAACTGCAAAATGAAGTAACAAAGTTAATTAATCTGGATTTATCACATATTTTCATAGACGATGGGCTTATTGATATGACTTTTGAGAATGGAGATATTTTTATGAAGGGTAATATGAAGGGAGATGTTGAGACTGAATTTAATTTGAGTATGAGGCAACCAAAAGACGAAAGCGGTAAAGTATTGACAGAGGTGGAATTTAGCTACCTTAAAGTTGATAGAAGTATTGTGAACAATTTGCCAAAAGTGTTTTTCATTGCAAGGGATATAAATGGCATTAGATATAAACTTGACGATAGTTATATAACTTTTGATAGATTCAAGGTGAAATTTTAATTAAGCTTAGAAATTAAAAATCACGATTCCCCTGGTTTGATTTGATAAGTCTTTGAACTTTAGGAAATTTCTAAATCCTTTGAGTTTGAATATTTCCTTTACTAGTTCTGCTTGTTCTTCATCCCCGACTTCTAGTATTATCTTACCCCTGTCGGTTATGAACGTTTTTACTTTGTCTGCTATTCTTAGGTAAAAATCTATTCCTAATGGCCCACCATAAAGCGAGGTTATAGGTTCTTTTTTTACTTCTGGTTCCAAGTTTTTCATATCCTTTTCCGAGATGTATGGTGGATTTGATATTACCAAATCAAATTTCCCCCACCCTGTGAAACTCCAGAGATTTTCGAAAATATCTACTTTAATAATTTCTACACCTTCAACTTCTTCACCGAGTAAGTTTTTTACATTCTTCTTACAGTTTTCTAAAGCTATATCAGAAATATCTGTCATTATAACATAAGCATTTGGAAAAAGTTTTTTAAGAGTTATTCCTATGATGCCTGTTCCTGTACCTATGTCTAGTATACTTTTTGGTGATTTACAAACTCTGGAGGCTACATAGACAAGAGTTTCAGTATCGAATCTAGGAATTAATACACCTCTATCCACTATAAATTTCATTCCCCAGAAGTATTTATATCCCAGCAAATATTCTAAAGGTTCACCTGAGGCTCTTTCTCTGACTATCTTTAGGATTTTCTCTTTCTCTTCCTCGCTTACATCAATCTCTCTTTGAACATATATGTCTACTTTTGATATTCCTAAGACGCTGGATATTATAGTCTCTGCATCTGTTTTTGGTTTTTTTACTCCGTGCTCCCTAAGTATTTTTATACTTTCGTGAAGAAGAGAAATAAGTTTCATTCCTCAAGTTTCATAAATATGTTTTCTAGTGCTCCTATGCCTTCTATTTCTATTTTTATTCTATCACCGCTTTTCATTTCGCCTATTCCGGGTGGTGTTCCTGTAGCTATTATGTCTCCCGGCAGAAGTGTCATTATTTTGGAAACGAAGCTGACTATTTCTTCAACGCCAAATATCATGTTTGATGTTGTTGAATCTTGCCTTAATTCACCGTTTAGGTAAGATTTAATTCTAAGTCCTCTCCAATCAAGTTCTGTTTCTATCCATGGGCCTATGGGACAGAAAGTGTCAAATGACTTAGCTCTAGTCCATTGCCCATCCTTCTTTTGAAAGACTCTTTCGGTTACATCGTTTAGACATGTGTATCCGAGTATATAATCTTTTGCTTCTTCTGGTGATACGTCTTTACATGTTTTACCGATTACTATTGCTAGTTCTGCTTCATAATCAACTCTTTGGCAGAAACTCGGAGCAATTATTGTGTCACCATGTCCTATTATTGATGTTGTTGGCTTTAAGAATATTATTGGCTCGTCTGGTATTTCCATCTTCATTTCTTCAGCATGGTCTCTGTAATTTAGACCCAAGCATATAACTTTAGTTGGTAATACTGGAGGTAGAATCTTAACTTCACTAAGAGGAAAACTTTTTTCCTCTAACTCAAAATCTCCAAAAAAGCTACCTTTTATCGGTATAACGATATTATTTTCGGTGTCAAAGACAACATGAAAATTTTTATCGTTGTACTTTACCTTTCCTATCTTCATAGTATAGAAATATAATAAATCCTACCATTGATAGACTACTATTTTTAGCTTTTCAGTTTTGATGATGAAAAGTTCAATATTCTCTTTATCTAGATATTCTGAGACTTTTGAAGAAGTTTCGTGCTGTATAGCACTTGTGCTAAATAGCACCTTGTGCTTTTATTCTAAATTAAGAAACAGGCACTGGCCTGTTAAGAAATGAGCATTAGCTTGTTAAAAAACAGGCATTAGCCTGTTAAGAAACAGGCACTAGCCTGATACAGGCATAGCCTGTTGGGTTTTGTGCTGGCCTTTTTTCTTTTAAATTGATAAAATTTTACGTTAAAATTTATACCATGAGTTTTAAGCATCCTTTGGTTGATAGATATGCGTCAAAAGAGATGGTAGAGATATTTTCTGATGAGAGTAGGTATAGTACTTGGAGAAGGTTTTGGATAGTGCTTGCGGAAACCCAGAAGGAACTAGGGTTAAACATAACTGATGAGCAGATAAACGAGATGAAAGAGTATGAAGATAAGCTAAACCTTGAAGAAGCGAAGAGGATAGAAGAAGAATTGAATCATGATGTGATGGCACATATAGAAGCTTTTGGATTACAGGCTAAGAAAGCGAGGCCAATAATACATCTAGGGGCTACTAGTTCTGAAGTTACAGATAATGCTGAAATGGTTCTTAATCTCAAAGCACTCAAGTTGATTAGACAAAGGGTTGTTGATGTTATTCTGGAGCTTCTAAACTTTGCTGATAAGTACAAAGAGTTTCCGTGCTTGTCATATACTCACCTTCAGCCAGCTCAGCCAACAACTGTGGGTAGGAGAGCTACTCTTTGGGCTTATGACTTGTTCATAGCGTTGGAGGAGCTTGATTATTTACTGAAAACTATTAGGACTAGGGGGATTAAGGGAACTACAGGCACCCAGGCTAGCTATTTAGAACTTTTTGAAGGTGACCATGAAAAAGTAAAAGAGCTTGATAAGAGAGTTTCACAAAAGTTAGGTTTTAGCGAAAGTTTCTGGATAACTGGACAGACATATTCAAGAAATTATGACTTTATAATTCTTTCGAAGTTAGCTTTGATTGCATCGTCAGCATCAAAGTTTGCGAATGACATTAGGTATCTTCAAAGTATCGGTGAAATGGAGGAGCCATTTGGGGAAAAACAAGTAGGTTCTTCTGCAATGCCTTACAAAAGGAATCCTATTCTTAGCGAGAGGATAAATTCTCTCGCTAGATATGTTTCTTCAATAACATTTGTTGCTTTACAAAACCACCTTACCCAGTTTTTAGAGAGAACTTTGGATGATTCAGCAAATAGGAGGATAATAATACCTGAGGCTTTTCTTAGCGTTGATGCGATATTGCTTCTTTATAAGAGAATAGTTAAAGGCTTGAAGGTTAATGAGAATGTAATAAGAAAGAGGATGTACGATTATTTGCCGTTTTATGCAGTAGAGAACATATTAATGAATGCAGTTAAGAAGGGAGGAGATAGGCAGACACTACACAAGATAATAAGGGATAAAGCTATGTATGTTATTGAGAGAGTAAGAGAGGGGAAAAGTGCTAACTTGTTTGAGGAGCTTAAAAAGGATGATGTACCGGATGTTTTAAAATCAAATATTGTTGAGGATATAAGGCACTATGTTGGGAGATCTGCTGAGCAAGTGATTGAGGTTTCAGAAAAAATAAAAAAGTACTTAGGGGTTTAGTGTATGGAAGAGAATGAGGGGAAAATAGAGTTTTACAAGGATAAGCATTTGCCTCATGAGGTGAAAGAAAACCTTATAATTAGGATAAACAGAGCGAAAGGTCACCTTGAATCAATAAAGGAAATGATATCACAAGATAGGACTTGCGAGGAGATAATAACCCAGCTTTCCGCAGTGAAGTCGGCAGTAAATGAAATAATGATAAAAGTTGTTGAGGCTCACATAGGTATGATAGAAAAGGGAAATTTTAACAATTCTGATGTTATAGAACTTGTGAGGGTTCTCATCAAGAGTATGAAACTAAAGTAGATTGGAATACTTAAGATAATATCCTTATGGCGCAAGAGATGATAATACCCTTGTTCGCTGCTTATGGTTTGGTAGTTACAATTTTTGGTGTATTGATGGGCTACCTACTAGCTAAAATAATTATAGCAAGGGATATAGAGAATATAATAAGAAGTGAAAGGAAGAGTGCTGTTTCATTTTCTAGAGCTGTGATAAAAGGGAAAATTTCTGAACAGATTTTACCGTTGTTACCTTTTTTCAAGTATAATCTCGGTGATGCTAGATTCTTGGGGTCACCTATTGATTATATTGTTTTCAATGGGTACAGTGAAGGTAACAATTTCATCAAAGAAATTGTCTTTGTTGAAGTGAAGACTGGCAAATCTGAACTTTCACCTACCGAGCTTGCAGTAAAAGAATGTATTGATAGCCGTAGGGTGAGGTATGAAGTAATCAACATAGACTATTGATTTTGATGAAAATTTTTACGAACATTTTTATGTGAGCTATAATCCATTAGAAATTAAAACAATAATTGTTTCTGAGAATTTGTTTCTTAAGAATTCTGTGAACAATCCTGGTTATGCTTCCTTACTCCATTCCCAAGCTAAAGCCCAAATAAAAGAAAAATCAGATATTGAGCAGAATAGACCAAATACAATAGTTGAGCTATCAAGGGAAGAGGAGAAAGTTAGGAGAAAACAGTTAGGTGAAGACAATATAAATTACCAAAGAGGAGAGGAAAGAAAAGAGAAAAATAAAGAAGAGGAAAAGGAAAATCATATTCATGTAGTTGAAAGCGGTAAGGGTGATAACATAGATATTATTGTATGAATTTCGTTTTTATTCTCATACTCTTAGTTTTGACATTCGTTGTTATTTTCCTGTATGCTAAGCTTGATGAAAAGATAAAGAAGATATCAGGAAAAGGTTTCGTTGAGGATATAAGGAAAGAAATAGAGGGACTCATTATTGAGTTTAACAAGGTTTCAAATAAAAAAATCATTGTCATGGATGAGAAAATAAAAGAGTTAGACAAATTAATAAAACTTGCTGATGAGAAGATAATTAAGCTTGATACTATGACAAGGAATTACACAGAGGCACTAAAGCGTTACGAACTAATGAAAGGAGAAATTGAGAAACTTAAATCAGAATACCAGGCGGTATTACAGAAAGTCAATAGATTGGAGTCCAGTTCTACTAAAACTTCTAATCTTGTTGATAATTATTATGTTACTAATGATTCTAACTCGCAGAATGTTAAGAATTTAAGGGTGGATAAGGCAGAGACTCAGCAAAATAAAACTAAGAAGAAACCAAAGACGGATGAGGATGAAAGAATTTTGCCGGAAATTACTGCTTTTATGTCTGAAAGTGTAGTTATTCAAGATGAGAATCATTCTAATAGGATTAAGGAAAAAGAAATTGGATATGATGTAGAGAATATGGATTTTGGAGATAGGGCTAGGTTGCTAGAAGAGCTTTTGGCTAAAGGGTTTAGTGATGAAGAACTTATAGAAATAGGTTTTACACAGTCTGAAATAGACATTGCCAGAGCAATACAGAATGCCAGTAGAGATATGAAATCATAAATAATTCTGTTGAGAACAAAAGGAGATTTCGTCTATTTATCAAATGTAGGGAACTTCATAGTGCCTTTTCAATT
>JAPYWX010000038.1 GCA_028276145.1 Spirochaetota bacterium | reverse complement strand
TTCATTACGTTACCTAAAGAACCTGTGAGTATCAAATTACCTCTTCCCTTCATCCCTAGCGATTCAATGAAAAGTATATCACCACCTACAGGTGTCCAAGCAAGCCCTATTGCTACTCCTGGCTTTTCTAACATCTCTTTTATCTCAGGTAAAAACTTTTCTGGTCCCAGGTACTCCCTAACCTTCTTGTCATCAATTTCTATAGTACCACTCCCCGGCTCAATATTATTCTCAACAATGTATGTAGCTAAAGATCTCATCACAGCCCCAATATTTCTTTCAAGTTCCCTAACCCCTGCTTCACGAGTGTAATCATTTATGATTTTACTCAGAGCTCCATCAGTAAAATCTATGTTGAAGTCCTGTAATCCATTTTCAACCTTTTGGCGAGGAATAAGATAGTTAATAGCTATCATCTTCTTTTCGTATTCAGTATAGCCAGGAATGGCTATAACTTCCATTCTATCAAGTAATGGCCATGGTATTGTGTTTAGAGAATTAGCAGTAGCGATAAAAAGAACTTTTGACAAATCATAAGGTATCTCTAGATAATGGTCACTAAAAGCATTATTCTGCTCAGGGTCAAGAACCTCAAGGAGAGCAGAAGCAGGGTCACCTCTAAAATCAGAAGCTAACTTATCTATCTCATCTAGCATGAAAACAGGATTTGAAGAACCAGCTTTCTTTATACCTTGTATGATTCTACCGGGTAGAGCTCCTACATAAGTTCTTCTATGCCCCCTTATTTCAGCCTCATCCCTAACACCACCTAGTGAAATTCTAACAAACTTTCTACCAAGTGCCCTAGCAATAGATTTGCCTAACGATGTTTTACCAACACCTGGAGGACCATAAAAACACAATATAGGTCCCTTAACAAATCCTTTCTTAAGTTTCATTACCGACAGATACTCTATAATCCTCTTCTTAACTTTCTCCAAATCATAATGGTCCTCATCCAAAACCTTCCTAGCATAATCTATATCTAGATTATCTTCAGTGTACTCATCCCACGGCAAAGTCAATATCAAGTCTATATAGTTTCTTGTGACTGTATACTCTGGCGACATAACAGGTATCTTCGAAAGCCTCTCTATCTGTTCCAAAGCTACCTTTCTGACCTCTTCGCTCATCTTCTTTTTCTCAAGCCTCTCCTTAAGCTCTTTTATTTCTTTCTCTTGGTCACTGAGTTCTCCTAGCTCTTTTTGAATAGCTTTAAGCTGCTGCCTAAGGAAAAATTCCCTCTGCCCTTTCTCAACATCACTTTTAACCTTTTCCTGAATATTCTTGCTAAGCTTGGCGAATTCCAAATCTCTACCTAAGTAATTAACAACCTTTTCAAACAAAGACTTTAGAGAGTTCTCTTCAAGTATTTGTTGTTTTTCATCAATGGAAGCATTAAGACCAGAGGCAACAAAATACGCCAAAAGGTCTGGTTGCTCAATTCCCTGAATTATATACTCAATATCAGGAGGAGCATCAGGAATAAGCTTTATGAGTGAAATAGCCATGTCCTTTATAGTCTTCTCGTAAACACTTATCTCTTTTTCGTCAATATCCCTATCAAGCTCTAAGTATTCAACTGCTACCCTTATAAAAGGCTCAAAAGCTAGAAATTCCTTAATTTTAAACCTTCTCTCTACTCTAACAACAATATTCAATGAGTTATCAGGAAGCCTGAATATTTTGTATATCGAAGCAACAACACCTACAGTGTACAAGTCATCTTTACCCGGTTCCTCTACATCTTTGGACTTCTGAGTAACAAGACCTATGTACTTATTACCTATAGAAGCTTCTTCAACAGCTGCTATTGACTTTTGTCTACCTATAGAAAGAGGCGTAACAATCCCAGGGAAAAGCACTATATTCCTCAACGGAACTATCGGTATTTGAGAAGGTAAAGTGCCCTCTTTACTCTCCTCCTGACTACCAGGATTGTTACCTTCATCAATTCCAAAATTTTGGTTGTCACTTCCTTGTTGAAACTCAGAAAACAAAAATTTATATCCTTCCATTATCATCTCCCCTTAATACTTAAGTATAGTTATGAACAAAATTCCATCTTTAAACTCAGCTTTTATCTTGCTTTCATCAACATTGAAAACCTGAATTATCCTTTCAAAATAACCATAGCTTATTTCCATCTGATGGATTCTAAGCCTATCATTAGCACCGAATTCCTTTTTATAGCCAGAAATTTTTAGGATATTGTCTTTAAGTGTTATATCTATATCCTCCTTGTTAACTCCCGGAAGCTCAACAATAACCAAAAATTTATCTGTATACTCGTATATGTCAACGGGAGGCACCCAATGAACATGAGGCCTAATAACATTATATCCTGAAGAAAAACCGAAAAGTAACCTTACAACACTATTTTCTTTAGACATAGAATAAATATACAAAAAACAACAAAAACTTTTCTACATTCTAAAATTCTTTTAGTGATGAATAGCAACTTGTACCAAAATAGTTCTTTCCTATTTTTTCAACAGAACTCATAAAAGTGACAACATATTAAAATTTTCCACAGTAAACTGATAAACAAAAAGACATAGCACACTGTACAAAATGTTTTGAAAAAGTAGGCAAAAAATAAAAAACGGTAGGGGGTAGAGAAAATATTTAACTAAGGGTCTAGAACCTTTAAGGTTCAAGAACCCTAAATTAAGCTAGTAGCCTTAGTATCATCTGAGGTCTAAGATTAGCTTGAGCAATCATTGATACTGAAGCTTGTGCTAGTATCTGGTTCTTGACAAAGTCACTCATTTCGTTAGCCATATCTGTATCTCTAATTCTCGATTCTGCAGCTTGTAGGTTCTCGTAACCTATCAAGAGAGTCTTAGTTATCTTATCTAGTCTATTCTGATAAGCTCCCAAGTCTGCTCTTTGCTTGTTCACTATTTGTAGTGCTTGGTCCGCCACACCTATAGTTCTATTTGCTGCCTCCTGAGTAGTTAGGTTCACCTTACTTGTCCCATCATCGGCAATCATACCGAGCCCCTTTGCTGTCATATCACCTATGTTTATTAGTATTCTTTGATCCATATTTGCTCCAATATGGAAAGCAATGTTACCAACATTAGGAGCAAACCTACCAGTTAGTATGTTCATTCCATTAAACTGGGCATGTGAGGCTATTCTGTTTATCTCAGCTACTAGCTGCGAAGCCTCTACTTGCATATAGGTTCTGTCTTCGTCCGAGTAGATACCATTTCCTGCTTGTACTGCCAATTCTCTGAGCCTTTGGATAATCTCAGTCGTTTGGTTTAGGTATCCTTCTGCCGTCTGAATGAATGATATGGCATCTTCTGCGTTCATTTCCGCTCTTCTTAGACCTCTAATCTGGGCTCTCATTTTCTCAGAAACTGCTAAACCTGAGGCATCATCCCCAGCTTTATTAATCTTTACACCAGAGGATAGTTTCTCAAGGTTAGCGTCAAGAGCCCAGTTATTCACTTTAAATTGCCTATTGGCAAAAATTGTTGAAATGTTATGATTGATAATCATAGGTACCGCACCTCCTACTTTTTAAAGGGACGTAGTCCTTTACGCCCCTTGCCTACCCCCTACCGATAAAGACAGCCAATAGACAATTTTTTATTTTTAGAGCAAAAACGCCAAAAGGGGGGATTCATACCCCCCTTTTCAACAAAAAGTTATACTATGTTATGCTATGTCGCAAGAGCAACTCTATTATCTGAGTAGTGCTAATATGCTCTGTGGTCTTGCATTAGCCTGAGCAATCATTGATATTGAAGCTTGTGCTAGTATCTGGTTCTTGACAAAATCACTCATTTCGTTAGCCATATCTGTATCTCTAATTCTCGATTCTGCAGCTTGTAGGTTCTCATAACCTATCAGTAATGACTTAGCAGTGTACATTAACCTGTTCTGGTAAGCACCAAGGTCTGCTCTCTGTTTGTTTACAACCTGTAGAGCCTGATCAATAACACCTATAGCCCTGTTTGCCTTTTCAGGCGAAGACAAGCTCAATACTTCACCAGTTGCAGAGTCTTTTAGTTTCAATGCCGTAGCTGTCATTGCTTCAATGTGTATCTGAATTCTCTGGTCCATATTAGCACCAACATGTAGCCACATGCTACCAGTTGGTATTGTTGATTCTGTCCTCTTAGCAAACCTACCAGTTAACATATTAAGGCCATTGAACTGTGCATGCGATGCTATTCTGTCAACTTCAGCAACTAATTGAGAAACTTCTACTTGGATATAGAGCCTGTCTTCATCAGTGTAGATACCGTTAGATGCTTGAACTGCCAACTCCCTAAGCCTCTGTAAGACTTGAGTTGTTTGGTCAAGATATCCTTCAGCTGTCTGAATGAATGATATACCATCCTCAACATTCCTCTCAGCTCTCATCAAACCTCTAATTTGCGATCTCATCTTTTCGGAAACAGCCAAGCCAGAAGCATCATCACCGGCTTTGTTGATTTTCAAGCCAGATGATAGCTTCTCAAGGTTAGAATCAAGGTTCCAGTTGTTGACCTTGTACTGCCTATTGGCAAAAATAGATGAAATGTTATGATTGATAATCATACGCTACCCCTCCTTGGTTTATATTTCCCCTCATCATGAGGGGATTATTTTCAAAAACTAAACCCCTTGGAGGGATAGCCGATACTTCTAATAATCCCTATTGGCTATCCCTCCTTGTCAGGACATACTTATATATCGGATAGTCATGATGATTAACTTTAATAGCCCCCATGACCCAGCGAGGTAAATGGGGGCTACTTCTTTTTCTTCTTCTTTCCCTTCTTTTCCATGAGTTTCTTAAGCTCCTTCTCTTTCTCAAACCTTTCACTCAAAGCATCGGGTAAGCCACTTATAGAATACAAGTAAAACGGATATTGGTTTGTGTAGGATACAATAAAATTAGTTACTTCTACATTGATGTTACTAACTGATAAAATAAGATTGGTAACCAATTCAACATTAGTTTGAACCTCTACTGACTCAATGTTTGTCATTTTCTTCAGTTTGGCTATCCATATATCATTTTTCGTTGCTTCAAAATGTGATGTACCAACAATATAGGTGTAAGTCCCATCACTCCATACACCTACCGGCAACTCGTTATAGTTAAACGAATAAAATTCTTCAACAGTAGGATTAAACTCTGTGTCTGTCTCTAAAATGAAAAGATTATTTATAGAATACGGATTTGCGATTGGACCAATAGAAAGAATTTTGTTACTTACCTGTGTCATTGCCGTTACATTCCCATTTCTATATCTTTTTACCCACTTTATATTGCCATCAAAATCAACTTTTAGCACTGAAAACCTTGGTGAATTAACAGAGATTAGTACACCGTCATCCACCGAAATTGCACTCATTGGAGATTCAAAGTCCTTTGAACCTATAACCTTCACCCACTCAATAAAATAGTTCGTAAGTGACACAATTAATATATCCGAAGCACCAAACCCAAAAGTTTTCGTTTCACCAATTATCCATACTTTATTAGAAACCTCAAGTATTGCTGTGGGTAAATCCTTCACGCCTCCCCTTATGACACTAATGTCTTTAATATCCCCCTTCTTATTCATTACAGTAAATGATAATTCGTATGCATCACTGTTTAACGCTTTCGTTCCGAAAGCGATAACCACCTTACCATCCCTAAGAGTTGAGACCACAGGAGAAATCTCATTCCTCTCACTACCTATCACAATATCCCATACTGGTACGCTGTTAGAAATAAGCACTAAGTATATATCTGAGTTGCTTTCTACTGTCAAATCTCCAGCAACCAATATATTGCTTTGAAATACTGCCAAAGTTGTACCTTCAAAATTTGTGTTCCCACGCCCTAAATAAAGCTCTTCATACAGGTTACCTGATGAGTCTAGACTAAGTAAAAGTAGTTCCGTTCTGTTTTTGTTTTCCCTGTTTCCAGTTATGAATATTCTGTCATTAGTAATTTTGAAACTATAAACATTTTCATTTTCCTTGCCACCTAAGGTCTTGTAGAAATAGATGTCATTTATTTTTGTACCCCCTTCGGCTAGTCTTGAGTTACTATCTTGCCTTTTACCGAAAATATTTTCATCAACAAACTTCTTAAAATTTTTATCGTTGTAATAAAGTATTGATGACACAAAAAGTATAAACTGCAAAACTGCCAGAATAGACAAAACTATTACTGCTACCTTTAGTTTCATAGTTTAATTATATCGTAAGGTGTCCAATAATTTCTTGAATTGTTATTTCATCTTCTACTAGTAGGCTACCGCCTACTAATTAAATATAAGCTACGCCCCACTACAATAAAAATGAGTGAACAAAATAATTAATACCCCCTATGTTTTCATAACACACATTTACCAGTTAATTCTTAACCGTGAAGACAAATGAAGTTTACTTCATCAAACAAGATGATAGGAACTACTTAAAGCAAGGTGCTTCATAGCACCTTTTTATAATATTCTTAATGTGAAGAAATGCTATCGCATCTCTTTAGATAAGGTTAAACCTCTCACTTTAGGGAGTAGAGAGGTGTGTAAACTCCTTTCTGCAAACTCAAGGTAACTTGAAAAAATTCCTACATAATAAGTATATTTATTTCATGCCGACGAAAGAGGAAGTTTTAAATGATTTAAAGAGTGTATATGACCCAGAAATAGGGTTAGACATAGTGAACTTAGGGTTGATATACAGGCTAGATATCAGTGATGATGGTAAAAGTGTTGAAATTGACATGACACTGACATCAATAGCATGCCCCATAGGGCCATCACTAATACAAATGGTAGAAGAAGTATTGAAAAACAAGTTTGAAAACGTAAAAGTCAATGTTGTATTTGACCCTCCATGGAGCCCTGAAATGATATCGGAAGAAGGTAAACAAGCATTAGGGCTATTTGATTAATAAACCATCCTAAAATTCTTGGTATTCGGACTCCAATATTTCAAGACCAGTTCTGTGCTTCTGTATACTATCCTCGTCAAAGCTCTTTTTTATCATGTTTATCTCATCTCCTCCATATCTTTTGAGTAGAGCACTTAGAAGTTCTATTGCTACAACAGACTCCAACACTACACCAGCCGCAGGCACAGCAGTAACATCAGACCTCTCAACATGTGCTAAAAACTCTTCCTTGGTAACAAAATCAACAGACTTTTTCGGTTTAATTAATGTTGATATTGGTTTCATGACAGCCCTTATAACGATTGGGTTACCGTTTGTCATTCCCCCCTCTATACCACCAGCATTATTTGAAAACCTTACAAACTTCTTACCATCCCACGATATCTCATCGTGCACTTCAGAGCCTCTCAGTCTCCCAAGCTTAAATCCCATTCCAAATTCAACACCCTTTATAGCTTGTACACTCATTATGCTAAAGGCAAGTCTAGCATCTATTTTATCTTCCCAATGCGCATAACTACCAAGTCCAACAGGCGGATTCAGAACTATAACTTCTATAACTCCCCCTAAAGTGTCCCCATCAGCTTTACACCTATCTATGAAGCTTTTTATTTCCTCTTCCTTTGATATATCCCCTACCCCAACTTCTGATTTTTTAGCTCTTTCCATCACTTCCCTATATGTTAAACCTTTCAGGTTAACTTTAATTCCTCCAAACTCAACAACATGAGAAAATATTACAGTATCGAAAAACTTCTCAAGAACATACTTAGCGATAGCTCCAACAGCAACTCTAACAGATGTCTCTCTAGCACTAGCTCTTTCAAGAACATCTCTTATATCATCAAAGCCGTATTTCAAAACCCCTGTAAGGTCAGCATGCCCTGGCCTAGGTTTTGTAACTTTAGGAACTTCCTTATTCCTCCAATTCTCCCAATCTCTATTCCAAACAACTAACGAAATTGGAGAACCTATAGTTTTACCGTTTCGGACACCACCTATAATATCAACTTCATCCTTTTCTATCTTCATTCTTCCGCCTCTACCGTAACCTTTTTGCCTAAGTGCCAACATTTCATTTATGTAGTTTACATCAATCGGTATATTAGCAGGGAAACCATAAACTATTGCAGAAATGCCTCTTCCGTGGGACTCACCAGATGTAAAGTATTTTATCATAGCTACTTTACCTCATAAGCTCCAATGTTTCTAAACTTGTTATACCTCATTTTTATTAATTGCTCCGGCGAAAACTTAGAAAGAACCTTAAGTTCTTTTATCAGTTCACTCTTGAGGTTATTAAAAACGAACTCAGGGTTACGGTGAGCACCTCCGAGAGGCTCTTTTATTATCTTGTCAACGATTCCAAACTCCTTACACCACTTAGCAGTGAGCTTAAGAGCCTTAGCAGCTTCGGGAGCCTTAGAAGCATCTTTCCATAGTATAGAAGCACACCCCTCGGGCGAAATTACAGAATATATTGCATACTCTAACATCAATACTCTATCCGCCACCCCAATAGCCAAAGCGCCACCACTACCACCTTCACTTATAACTGTAGCTATTATTGGAACTCTTATCTGTGCCATCTCAAACAAGTTCTTTGCTATTGCCTCGCCTTGACCCCTTTCCTCGGCTCCTATTCCTGGATAAGCTCCTGCAGTGTCGATGAAAGTTAAAACTGGTATCTTAAATCTTTCGGCAAGCTTCATAATTCTCAAAGCCTTTCTATACCCCTCAGGATGCGGCATACCAAAATTCCTCTTCACTTTATCATCCAAGTCTTTACCTTTTTCCTGACCAATTACACAAACACTTCTCCCATCCAACTTACCAAAACCAGCAATTATAGCCTTATCATCTCCAAAATACCTATCTCCAGCAAGCTCAACAAAGTCACTAAAGATGGAATTAAGATAGTCAACAAATGTAGGTCTATTAGGATGCCTACTTATCTCTACAATCTGCCACTCATTCAGATTACTGTATATTTTATTCTTTAAATCCTCAATTTGCTTTCTAAGTTCCCTAATCTCAGGTGAGTTATCATCAAGCCCAGTAGTACTTTTTAGCTCCTCTATTCTCTTCTCTATCTCCACTATAGGCGCCTCAAAGCTAAAATATTTTTCCATAAAATCCCCCAAAAACTACTTTATAGTAAATCCTCTAATTATGAACATATCACCTCTGTAGAACTTTATAAGGAACTGCTTTTGGTTTCTATTCTTCTCAGCAAATTTCCTAAAGTCATCCAAATTACTTATTTTCTGCCCGTTAATCTCCACTATTTCATCACCTCTCTGGAGTATACCATAGAAAGGACTATCATCATTCACACCTGTCACAATAACACCTCTTTTACCTTCTGAAACAATTACCCCTTTGTACTCAGCAGTACTACCTTCACCTCCTCCTTGTTCCATCTTACGGCTCAACTCTTCACTACTAGGTCTAGCGATAACTTCCAAAACAAACTTTATCCTTTTACCATCTCTGATAACTTCAATTTCTGCTTTTTCCCCGGGAAGTTTAGAAGCTATTCTTGAAAGAAGGTCATTGAAATTTGAAATTTTCTCTCCATCAACGGCTACTATTATATCGCCCTGTTTTATGCCAGCTTTATCTGCTGGTGACCCTGGCTCAACCTTACTAACAAGAACGCCAACATCTTCTGGTATTCCTAACTGTTTCCTTGTATCGTTATCTAACTCATTTATAGAAACACCGATATACCCTCTTTCAACTTTACCTTTCTTAATTAACTGGTCAACAACTCTTTTAGCTGTGTTTATAGGTATAGCAAAACCAATACCTACATTCCCAGCCATTCCCAATTGTCCTGTTGGTGAGATTATCATTGTATTTATACCTACAACCTCACCAAAAATATTGACAAGTGGTCCACCACTATTACCAGGGTTTATTGGTGCATCCGTCTGGATGTACTTTGAGAAAACGTTACCCGCAAAATCCCTATTCACAGCACTAATCGTACCAAATGTAAAAGTACCATTCAATCCAAAAGGATTTCCTATAGCAATAGCAAAATCCCCTACTCTGACTTTATCAGAATCACCTAGTGTAACAACTGGTAAATCTTCCCTAGGCTCAATTTTCAAAAGTGCTATATCAGTTTCCTCATCGTACCCTACTAACTTAGCTTTATACTCTCTCCCAGACTTAAGAACTGTAACAACTATGTTTTTAGCAATCTTACCAGCCGGCTTCAAGACATGCAAATTACTAAGGATGTACCCATCCTTCGAGATTATAAATCCAGACCCCAAACTAGGAACAACCCGCCTATATGTCCTACTTTGCGGCCTATCAGGCAAATCAAAGAATTTCCTCAAAAACTCATCCTCTCCGAAAAATTTATAAAAAGGATCTTCCTCCTTCCATGTAATTACATCTTCGCTCTTTATGTTAACAACAGCAGGTGCAACCTTTTCAGCCACTTCGTTTAAAACTCTCTGAACACTATAAGCATACTTATACTCTTCAGGCAGCTTAGACAAATCAACAGAAGAAGCAAATGAAATATTACCACCTTTTCCGTTAGTTTGGCACCCTACAGTGATAAAAACAACCGAAAAGACAACCCCAAAAATAAAACCAGCTAACACCAAATTAACAACAAACAAATTCTTCAAAGCTCTTCTAAAAAACCTTATCCACCTCATACCTGCCTCCCAAATAATACTGTATAATATGAAAGATAAAAAATAACCTTTTCAAAAACAAAAAAGGTTAAAAGTTTAATTAAACTGGTCTCTAAAAACGCTAAGAATTAAAGATTCTTCAACCGGCAAAGAAAAACTATCTATCATTTCCCCTATTCTCTTAGGCAAAGACATATGTATTTCACCTGAAATTGATTTTTTATCGCTTCTCATAAACCTAACCATATCACTTATTATTCTTGGTTTTAACTTTAATTCCCTAAGGCTCGTAGGTAAGCCGTAGAGAGATAAAATCTCTTTTATTTTTTCCAAATCTTCCTTAGGCAATATACCAATTTTATTAGAAACCTGTGCTTCAATAACCATTCCTACACTAACGGCAAAACCATGAAGAATTCTATAATTGGAAACACTTTCTATAGCGTGACCAACCGTGTGACCAAAGTTCAGTATTTTCCTAAGGCCACTTTCTTTTTCATCACTCTCAACAACCCTTTTCTTTATACTACAACCTACTTCTATCAATTCTTCTAATTTATCATTGACCAACTCAAGGATATCATTTCTGTTCTCCAAAAGGAAATCAAAGAAGTTCTTATCGGCTATTATAGCATGTTTTATAACTTCTGCCAAGCCGTTTTTTATCTGCTCGCTAGGTAAAGTTTTTAGGAAATCTACATTTATAACTACAGCCTTTGGCTGGTAGAAAGAACCTATCATGTTTTTACCATACGGTGTATCAACTGCAACCTTACCACCTATAGAGCTATCAATCATTGAAAGCAATGTAGTAGGAACCTGAATAAAAGGGATACCCCTCATGTAAGTAGCAGCAACGAACCCCCCGATGTCACCCACAACTCCACCACCGAAAGCAATAACTAACCCTTTCCTATCAACACCAAATTCGAGCATCTTATCTTCTATGTATTCCTTCATCTTACGAGTTTTGTATTTCTCCCCTGCCGGTATCTCCACAGTAACATAATTAATACCTTCTGGAAGATAACTAACAATAGACCTTAAATGTAACTTTGAAACGACAGTATCGGTAACTATAGCTACAGATGTTGGCTTAATCGAACTCACAACTTTATTTAAGACACTCCCCCACTCTGAGGAACATATAAAAACACTGTAAGATAAATCTTCATTCCTAACAATGTTTAATCTTATTTCACGCATATTTATTTCTCTTTTGATTCCAAATACAAACCTCTCTCTAATGCAACTTTACCAGTTCTAGCCATCTCAAGTATGCCGTAAGGCTTCATAAGTTCAATAAATCCGTTTACTTTTTCAGAAGACCCAGTTATCTCAACTACCAAAGAGCTATGAGCAACATCTACAACCTTAGCTTTGAAAACTTCAACAATCTCTATAACTTCTCTTCTTCTTTCCCTAGAGATAGAAATCCTAAGCAAAGCCAACTCTCTCTCAACTTTGGGAACTTCTGTTATATCTTTAACTTTTATAGTCTCAACAAGTTTAGCTAACTGTTTTCTAACTTGTTCGGCAGTTCTCTCATCCTCATCAACAACTATTGTCATAACAGAAACTGTAGGGTCCTCCGTCTCACTAACAGAAAGGCTCTTTATGTTAAACCCCCTAGCACTAAAAAGCCCTGCGACCTTCGCCAAAACTCCTACACTATTCTCAACGAGTACTGTCAGTGTTCTTTCCATAATAATCCTCTCAATTCTAGATAGTATTATTATAAGAGTTTCCAAATTTCAAACTAAAAAGATTGACAGACTTAGTTTGATTTTTTTATTTTCATTAAAA
>JAPYWX010000037.1 GCA_028276145.1 Spirochaetota bacterium | reverse complement strand
TTAGTTTTTCTATATCTCCGTTAAGAATTTGAGATGGGAATAAGTGATTTGCGTAGTAGCCTTTTGATATTAACTTTATACCGACATTCTTTGAGAATACAGCACTGTCTGAAACTATTAAAACCTTTATCATGTTCTTTTATTATAATTTGCTTTTTCTAAAAAGTCAATTTAGGAGGGAGGCTAGTGCCTCTCTTTACTCTTAGAAGTGTGTGCTTTTAGTACAGTGTGTTTTAAACACAGGTGATATTGATCAAATGTGATATTAATCAGAAGTGATATTAATCACCCTCTTTATTTTTGTTGAATGTCTCCAGTATTGATTTTTTGAGGTCATGGAATGAATCGTTTTTGATGCTTTCTCTTATTTGTTCCATTAATTTTTTGAAGAAGTAGAGGTTGTGAATTGTTACTAATCTGTAAGCTAGAATTTCTTCTGCTTTTACGAGGTGTCTTATGTAAGCTCTGGAGTAGTTTCTACATGTGTAGCAGTCGCAATTAGGGTCAGGTTTTGAGAAGTCTTTTTCATACTTTTTGTTCCTTATGTTTATCCTGCCAATGGATGTGAAAAATAAGCCTCTTCTACCTGCTCTTGTTGGAAAGACACAGTCAAACATGTCTATACCATTTTCTACTGCTATTATTATGTCCTCGGGGGTGCCTACTCCCATCAAGTACCTTGGTTTTTCCTTTGGCATGAGCGAAGCAGTGTAGTTAAGTATCTCATAAGTTTTTTCTTTCTCTTCACCTACGCTTAGCCCACCTATTGCAAAGCCATCAAAGTCTAGAGAACATATGAATTCAACGCTTTCTTTTCTAAGTTCCTTGGAGAATCCACCTTGTACTATTCCAAAGTGATAATTTTCATTTCTTATTCTTTCAATTGTGTCTTTGTTGTTGAAGCTTTTTACTTCTTTTCTAGGGATGTTGCCTTTAAGTTTCTTGAATGTTTCTAATGATTTCTTAGCCCATTTGTGAGTTCTTTGAAGTGCTATTTTGGTTTGTTCTGGATTTGCCTCTGGGCTTACTGGTTCGTCAAGCGGCATTATTATATTTGATCCCATTCTTAATTGTAGTTCTACAACTTTTTCAGGTGAGAAAAAGTGAGAAGAGCCATCAATGTGTGATTTAAACTGTACTCCTTCATCATCTACCTTTACTAAATCTTTTAGGCTGAATACTTGAAAGCCTCCGCTGTCCGTTAGTATTAATCTATCCCAGTTCATGAATGAATGTAATCCTCCGGCTTCTTCTATTACCTCAATTCCTGGTCTTAGGTAGAGATGATAAGTGTTTGAAAGTATTATATTGTTGCTTAACTCTTTTACTTCGTCTGAGTCTAAAGACTTCACAGTTGCTTGGGTACCAACAGGCATGAAAACAGGTGTCTCTACTTCTATTCCGCCTATGTCAATCTTGCAGACCCTAGAAGCTGAGGTTTTTGATTCTTTAATTATTGAGAATTTCATTTTATGCTACATTCTTTTTGCTTTTTAACAATGTCAGTATCTCTTTGAGTTGTTCTCTCAGGAGTAAGTCCTTTCTGAGTAAGGATTCTGTTTTTTCGTACGCTCTCAAAATTGTTGAGTGTGTTCTGTTTAAAACTTCCCCTATTTGTGAAAATGACATGTTTGTTATTCTTTTCGCTATGTAGATGATTAGATTTCTTGCCATTATTAAGCCATCTTGCTTTGAACCATTGAATATGTCTTCTTTTGATATTTCGTAGTAAGAGGTTACTGCTTCTATGATTTCATCAATTGTGTAGGTTATTATTATTTGGCTTTCGGGGTTTTGCTCTTCCTGCTTTCCGTTGCTCTTTGTACCTGAATTTTCTGATAAAATGTCTTTTACTGTTTTTAGTTCTATCGGCTTTTTGGAGAATGAGGTGTAGGCTATTACTTTTAGAACAGCTGATTCTAAGCTTCTTACATTATCTGTTATATTGTTTGCTATGAAGTTTATTACATCTTCGGGAGCATCTATTCCTTCACTTCTAAATTTTGCCTCTACTATCTTAAGCCTTGTTTCTAAGTCTGGTTTGTCTATGTACACGATTAAGCCACTTTCAAATCTACTTTTCATTCTGTCACTGAACTCTTCTAATTCCTTTGGTGCTCTATCGCTGGAGAAGACCATTTGCTTTCTGTCATGGAAAAGCTTATTGAATGTGTGGAATAACTCTTCCATCACCTGCTTCATTGATGATTTGAAGAATTGCACATCGTCTATAAGGAGTACGTCTGCCTCTCTGTACTTCAACCTGAATGAGTGAAGATTCTTTTCGTTCATTGCCTTGAAGAAATCGTTTATGAACTGCTCACTTGTTACATACATGACCTTTTTGAGTTTGTTTTTTGATATTACTTCATGAGCTATTGCCTGTAGTAGATGGGTTTTACCTAAACCAACACCACCATATATGAAGAGAGGATTGTACATCCCTCCGGGTATTCTAGCTACATTGAGAGCCGCATGATAGGCAAATTCATTACTAGGACCAACAACAAAGTTACTGAATGTGTACTTGGAATTTAGATTTCCGTAATTTTTATTTTCGCTATCAGATACTTTTATTTCGGGTTCCGCTTCAAGTATGGATGTTGTTTTTTTGGTTTCGTTCTTGGTGGACTTCTTCTGAATTTTTGCTTCCTTTTCTTCTGGTTGCTTTTCAGAATCGCTTTTGCTTAGGACTATAACAACTTTCATGTCATAGTGTTCGTAAAGAGATTTTATTCTGTCTAAGTAGTTGTTTTCTATCCACGTTTTCGTAAATTCGTCATTTACCAAAATTCTTACCTCGTTGCTTGTAAAGTCTAGCTTGACTTTGCTTAGAATGGCTTTATCAAGACTGTTTCCTAATGTGGCTATGTTGACAAACTCCTCCCATATCCCCAAAAGACTATTCATAATTTCCTCAAACTGTGGTGAGCTATCTTAACTAAGAAGGTAAAAATATTTATAAATGACAAAACGATTTCTTTTCAATAGCAAAACTCGTTAAATTTTTGAAAAAGTTATTTTTTATAGTGGTTTCATGAAAATCTTTGTTTTAGACATTAAATTGCATCTAAATGAAAAATTCTTTTCATAAGAAAGCTTTGCAGTATTTCAGAAAGGGAATTTTTGAATTAAAAGTTCTAAATATTTTGGTTTTTGTTTATTGAATCTAGTATTTTGTTAACTACTTTGTACATGTAATTTGTTGAGCCGAAGGATTTTGCTAGTGTTACGGTTTCGTCTATTGATACTGCTGGGGGGATGTCTTTGAAGTATTTTAGGGATGTGATTCCTAGAATTATTAGTGCTTTGTCTATTGTTGAGATTGTTTCGGGGTTTTTGGTGAAATGTTTGTCAATTATTTCATTTATTTCTTCTAGGTTTTGCCCTGCTTTTTCTAGTAATTTTTTTGCGAAGGATTTTATAAACTCTTTGTTTCTGTACTTAAGTCCGTCTTCAAATATTTCTTCGTCATCTGTCCATTCAAGTTTGAGTATTTCTTCTAGGGGTTGACCTTGAAGTAGTTGATATATTCCTTGGAGTGCTATTTCTCTAGCTATTGTCTTGTCGTATTTGATTAACAATTTGTCTCTCATATGCAAAAATTATTAATGATTTCCTACCTATCTTGTGAGATTTATAAAAAATTTAGCAAATATGAGCCTGAGGCTTACTCATGTAAGTATGTTTACGGATAGTTGTTTAGTTTTTTATATTTTTATTATGACAATAAGGGAATTGGAGAAGGTAAGTGATTTTGAGTGGGTGTATTCTAAGAGAGGTTCAATGAATTCAGACATAAGGTTTTTCTGTAGCAAAGAAATACTAGAAAGTATGGACCAAGCTGTACTTGACCAGGCAGTGAATGTTTCACATTTGCCAGGTGTTGTTGGAGATGTGGTAGTTTTGCCTGATGCTCATTGGGGGTATGGTTTCCCTATAGGTTCGGTTGCTGCTTTTGATGAGGATGAAGGGGTTGTGACTGTTGGAGGAGTGGGATTTGATATTAACTGTGGTGTGAGAACTCTGAGAACAAATCTTGTTTACCATAAATTATCTGAGAAGGATATAGAAAAGTTGGCTCAAAGGCTTTTTGAGAATATACCGGCTGGACTGGGGAAGGAGGGGAAAATAAAGCTTTCGAGAAAAGAACTCAACAAGGTGATGTTAGAAGGGGCTAGATGGTGCCTTGAAAATGGGTTTGCAACTGAGGAGGATATAGAATTTACTGAAGAAAGGGGTAGAGTAGGGGGTGCTGTGCCTGACTATGTTAGCGAGGAAGCAATAGAAAGAGAAGAAGGCCAAATAGGTACTCTAGGTTCAGGTAATCACTATTTGGAAGTACAAGTTGTTGAGGAAATATATAATGGTGATATAGCTCAAGTTTATGGATTATTTGAAGGGCAACTAGTGATTACAATTCACTGCGGTTCTAGAGGTTTCGGGCATCAGATAAATACCGATTTTTTGAAGATTTTTAGAACGGCAGTTGAGAAGTATAAGATACCGATAAAGGAAAAAGAATTACTCTGTGCTCCGATAAAGTCAAAAGAAGGGGAGATGTACCTTGGAGCAGTTAGATGTGCTATAAACTACGCGTTTGCAAATAGACAGGTGATAACGCACTTAGTAAGGGAAACAGTTAAGAAGATTTTTAGAAATGTTGAGGTATCATTACTCTATGATGTTGCTCATAACACGGTGAAAGAAGAGGTACATGTAGTTAATGGCAAAAAAAGAAAGGTTTTTGTTCATAGAAAGGGAAGTACTAGAGGATTTGGTCCAGGTAAGGAAGGAATACCTAAAAAGTACTTAGAGGTTGGTCAGCCTGTAATAGTTGGTGGTTCTATGGGTACGGCTTCATACATACTTGCGGGTACTGACTTAGCTATGGAAAAAACCTTTGGTTCGACTATTCACGGTGCAGGAAGAACGTTATCACGAAATCAGGCAAAAAAGAATTTCCCTTACGAGAAAGTTGTTAAACAACTAGAGATGAAAGGAATAAAGCTTATGTCAGCGTCAAAGCAAGGAGTAGCCGAAGAAGCACCGCAGGCATACAAGGACATAGATGAAGTTGTTAAGTCAATAGCTAAGTCCGGAATATCAACAAAAGTCGCAAAGCTTAGACCTATAATAAGTATAAAAGGTTAGTTTTTGCTAGCTTCATTTATTAATAAAGTGCCTATTAAGCACGAAGAGACTCTATCTCCGAGAAAATCTGTCTCTCTACACTCTCAAGAAGTGCTTAAAGCACCCCTAATTGATATAGAGATGCTTAGCATCTTTTAGATTTAAAAAATGTTTATAATCGAGTGCTAATAAGCACTTGAACAAGTTATCACTTGTGGCAAATATATTTCTTATTCAAAGTTTAAAGTGTTGAAGTCTACGAATTCGTCAAACAATTTATAAAGTTCGTAGAGTAGTGACAGTCTGTTGTTTCTGATTTTTTCGTCTTTTTCCATTACGAAAACTTTTTCAAAAAACGCATGTACAGGGTCTTTGAATGAAAGTAGTTCAGTTAGTACACCTTCGTAATCTTTTGTTTCCATCTTGTTGAGTATTAAGTTTTTCTTTGAGTCTATGAGATTTTTCAAATTTAGTTCTTCGCTGGACATAATTTTAGTATCCATCTCCGTAGGAGATGTGAAATTAGCATCATTCAAGATATTCCTTATTCTCTTAAAGAGTATTGCTACATCAATAAACTCGTTTCTTTTCCTAAAGGTGTTTATAGATTTGACTCTCCTGTAGGCATCTAGTGGATTTGCTGTTTTCCTTATGGTTGATTCTACTTCATCCGTTTCAAATCCCATGTCTTTTAAATAAGTTTTTAATCTGCCAACAACGAAACTTTCTATATCGTTGTAAACTTCTTCATAGGGTTTTTGGAGAAGATTTGAGTATATGTCTTTGGAGTATTCAAATATTTTCATAATATCTAGGTCAAGGGAGTAGTTTATTGATATTCTGGCGATGCCGTTAACTTGCCTTCGTAGAGCGTAAGGGTCACTAGAACCTGATACTCTTTTACCTGCTGAGTACAGAGCGAATAGATTATCAAGTTTATCAACAATTGAAACTATGGAAGCTCCTAGTGTTGAAGGTAATACATCGTCCTGTGAAACTGGTTTATAGTGTTCTTTTATGTAGTTTGCAACTTCTTCATTTTCTCCAAAGTGCTTAGCGTAGTAATACCCCATTATTCCCTGAAGTTCAGGAAACTCATAGACAACACCAGTTGTCAAATCAAATTTTGATAAATATGAGGCTCTAATGATGTTTTCTTTATCTTTTTCCAATTTGAGTTTATCACATACAATCTTAGCTAATTCTTTCATTCTGTTAACTTTATCAAACATTGTGCCAAGACCTGCGAAGAAAATAAGCTCCTTTGTTTTGTTAACAAAATAGTCAATTGATTTTTTCAAGTCCTCTTCAAACAAGAATTTGCCATCGTTCAGTCTTGCTGAAATAACTTTTTGGTTACCTTTTATTATCTTCTCGTTTGGTGTGGTATTAGCAACTATTATAAATTCGTTAATCAGATTTCCGTCTTTTTTTAGTGGGATGAATTTTTGATGGTCGATCATTTCAGAGATTATAATCTCATGAGGTACAGAGAGAAAGTCAGGGCTAAAGCTACCAACGCAGCATTGAGGGTATTCTGTCAAGTTAATGACTTCCTCAAGAAGTGAATCAGTGAGTACAGGCTCAGCACCTAAGGATTTGGAAATCAGTTTTACTTGTTCCTCTATGATTTGCTTTCTTTTCTTAGGGGAGGGTATTACCTTACCTCTTTCTTCTAAGAGTCTTTCGTATTCGTTGGGAATTGATATTACAACATCTTCACCAATGAATCTATGCCCTTTTGAAATGTTGGAAGATTTTACTTTAGCTATCTCTATGTCAAGTATTTCTTCACCTAAGATACATACAATCCACCTTATGGGCCTAACGAACGGATATCCGATGTCTGCCCATCTCATGGTTTTTGGGAATTTCAAGCTTGATATTATGATGGGTATACCTTCTTTTAGTATTTCCTTTGTGCTTCTTCCTTTTTCAATACTTTCGTAATAAACAAACTCTTTTTCACCTTCTTTTATGATTTTTATATCGTTTAGTGATGCTCCTACTGACTTTAGAAATCCTTCTAAAGCTTTAGTAGGATTGCCGTTACTATCAAAGGCTAATGCCTTTGCTGGACCTTTCTTAGTTACTTTTCTGTCCTTTTGTTTTTCGTCAAGTGCTTTAACTAGTATTGTTAGCCTCCTAGGTGTTGAAAATGAAGTTATACCTTCATAACTAAGATTGTTGTTTTTGAAGAATTCTATAAAGAGATTTCTGAAATCTTCTTCGGCTTTGGTTAGGTAGTGGTGTGGTATTTCCTCTGTTCCTACTTCGAAAAGGAAGTCAACAGCCATACAACCTCCAGTTGAGTAATTTTATATAAATTGTCCTCTCCTTAACAATTATAGTCAGGTGCTTAATAGCACTATGTGCTTAATAGCACTTTGTGCTAAATAGCACATTTTTATTAATATTCTTAACTAGAGTGAAGAGATGCGATAGCATCTCTTCAGATAACTAGGGTGGGCGAGTGGTACTACTAAAATTGATGTGCTAATTAGCAATTAATGTAATAGCACTTGTATTTGAAGTACTTCCTTTATCAAGGTTAAGAGATATGTTAGCCTCTCTTAAAATTTTAAGATGTGCTGAATAGCACATAGTGCTGAATAGCACTATTTTCTTAATAGCACTCTCTTATTAATTGGAGAGCGTGGAGAGTGAAAACTCTCTATATCAAATAAGGTAGGAGGTTGGGGCTACTTAAAGATGATTACTAGCACCTTTTTAATTAAGTGCTTGTAGCCCTTTGTGCTTCATAACACGTTGTGCTTGGTGGTAATTTTTTTGAGTATATCAAAAAACAAAAAGAGGCTATGCCTCTTATTAGCTTTGTCTTCTAAGTTGGTATACTCTTAAAAACTATTGATAATGATTTCTTGAGTTATAAATAATTCTTTTGTATGAAAACTAGGGTGTTTGAGGTTATAGGTATATTTTCGTTGTTGTTTGCTCTTTTCTTGATAGGGTTTACTGTCTATAAAAGTATTTTTTTCATAAATAAATATTTCCCTGGCTTTTTTGTTTACTATAACAAGGTTATAAACTCATATGATGCACCTGAAAATTGGAACGCAAGAATAAAGAAGATACCGTACGATGCTGTATTGAAAAAGATAGATGATAGGTATGTTGACAGTGTACACGATTTTTGGGAAGTTGTTGAGAAGAATAAGGATAGGCAGAAAGAATTTGTTGTAGAATACATTTCTAATGGTGAGAGGTACATTTCGTTTTTCATTTCTCAGAAGTTTACATTTGAAGATTATATAAAGTTTGCTTTTTCGTGGCAGTTTTCGGGATTGTTGTTTGTTTTGTTAGGTACTGTGATACTCTTTGGGAACAAGGGTAAGAAAGGTTTGCTTTGGTTTCTAGCATCTACAGTTTTGGGTTTCAATTTCATTACTACACCTATGGCTTCTTTTCTTTCGGAAAACATGTTTGTAATTTTAATTGAGAGGTTGTCATTTGCTACTTTTCCGGCACTTGTATTGGTGCTATTCCTAGAGTTTCCGCTTAGAAAGTTTTCTAGATCTATAAGGTCTTTTATCGTTCCTTTAGCTTCGTCTATCAGTATTTCGTTTCTTGTTGTGTCAATCTTAGCACTGTTCACAGAAGAGGCTGCAACAATTCAAGCATCTTATTATGTGTACCCTGGAGTTGCTGGGCTTTTTGGAGTCTTTGCTAGTGTGTATGACTATGTGCGTGCTGTAAGAAGGAAAAATCAAGTTCTTGTGTCAAACTACGTTTTTTCGTCTGTATTAGCTTCATCAACATTTCTTTTGATACCATCTGTTATAGCTGTACTTATAACCTTTTTTGATATCCCTTCGTATTATATACCTTCTATCATGGCTGGCTACCCAATAGTTATATCAGCATTCACCCTAAGAAAGTCTTTCTATTTCCTTAGATTAGTTGTGAAAGATTTGGTTTTGATTATTGTTATCTCTGCGGTTCTTAGCGTTGTCTTTTGGTTACTGTTTGTTAATCTTAATTTTTTAGCTATTTTCCCCAGATTTTTGCTTCTCGTAACTTCAATAACGGCTATCGGTGTAATTATTTATTCTATCCTCAGGAATGTTTTCGTTGCTAGAAGTGGTGCTGTTTATGACCTGACATACTCGGTTATTGAGGAGGTTATTTCCCGCCTTAAAGATTTGAACGATGTTCCTTCATTCCATTCTTTTGTTAACGGTAAGCTTGCAGGAATTTTGGGGGTTTCTTTTGCCAGGTTTATTCCCCATAATGTCATGGAAAAGGTCGATAAAAGGAAATTATATTATTTTCCGGGTTACTTTGTTTCTACAAAGGATGTGGGTAAGCTTGGTTTCACTTCTATTAGAAGAAAAAAAGAGTTTTTTGTAGCAAGCTATATAGGCATTTTGAAAGTCGAAGGAAAATTCTTTGGATGCGTATTGATGGGGAAAAGGGTATTAGGGGATACGTTTTCTGGTGAGGAATTAGAACTTCTTGATAACCTTATGAAGCTTTTAAGTTATTATTTCTACATAATTGTTTTGTCAACAACGAGTGATTTGCCATTTGAGGAGTTAAAGAGACTTTACATGCCGTACTTTGATAAGCTCTTTGCAGAAATATCTATGAAGGAAGAATTCTTATCAAATGGTACTGCTTCTTTGAGGTGTTATCTCTGTGAGAGGTATGAAGGCTATAGACCTTCGTTTTACAAGGTGAAAGAGTTTGACGGAGATATATACTTTTGTTTACTCTGGATCCCTTCAAAAGATGTAATGTCGTATATACTAATATCAATACTCAAGGGGGTTGTAGATTACTACTTTAGCCGAGGTTTGAAGGGTGTCAACATAAATAGGTTGCCCAGAGAAATAAGGAATGTTATGGCTTCTATTACTAGAGGAATAGACATAGACCTGAATATAACAACTGGGTTTGTGAAAAAGGGTTCTATGGTTATGAACGTTGTGAATGATGGTAAAACTTCTATATTCCTACAGACAAACAAGGGGGCTGTGGTACCTATGCCCAAACAAAAGAGGTTGTTTGAGTTTAACAAAATAAAAGAGGGTGACACTTTCTTCTTTGTTTCATCTGAGGATGTACTGCTTCAGTTTGAAGAAATGCAAAATATGGAAGTAAGGAAGTTTAATTTTGAGAAATTTGTAAGAAGTCAAAAAGATGTAGCAATACTTGAGGTTAGCTTTCACGGTTCACCTCAGTAATGAATCTCTTAATTCCCTCAAAATCACCAACGACAACTATGTTCATCCCAGGTTTTAGTACTGTCAGTGGGGTAATGTTTATTCTTGAATTTAGTACTTTTATAGAACCATTATCAAGCGTCACTACTACTTTATCGTATGCTACAACTATATTTAAGCCAAAGTTTTCCCTTAGCTTTGCCTCTTTTATCGTTAGGTTTGAGTACTTTGAGTTTGGGGGTATTGAAATCTGAGCTATGAACAAATCTTCAAAGAAGGGGCTAATATTTTTAACAACATCCTTGCTGAATGTTATTTCGGCTATTACCTTTGGAATTATTTCTACCGTTAGAACGAGAGTTCTTATTCCTAAGGTATCAAAGATGTTTTCGTATCTCGAAGTGGGTAAGATAACGAGTGTGTCTATGTCTTCTTTTTTGGTTATTGAGGCTATTGAGATGGCTTCGGCTATGTTCCCTTCTGGTATTGATATTATCACCTTTTCAAATGATGGAATGTCTCTGTTTTCTAAGAAGTCTTCGTCTATGACACCATAATTCTTGATTTTTTCAAAGTTACTTGCTGGAGGAAGTTTGATATCTTCACTTGATATAACATATACGTCTAATCCTGCTTCGATTGCTTTATCTACGAACTTCTCTACGAATTCACCTTCGCCTATTACTAGGACTCTCATGTAAGTATTATGATGGAGTACCTTTAATTGTGTAAAATCTTATAGAATTGATTAGGGGAGGCTATAGCCTCCCGTAGAATTTTTACTCTATTTGTTAGTAGATTTCATTTCTTGTAGAAGCTCATTGTACATGCTTTGTAGCCTCTTCCTTTCCCTTAAGAGTAGCTCAAAGAAATCACTCATTCTAGCTTGTTCTATGTTTTTCCTTCTTATAGTTTCCTTGGCTAGAATCTGCCATACGCTTTCATCGTCTATGTCATCAACTGGTTCTATGAGGAAAGGCGAATATTCAATTTCTATACCTTGAATATAGGTTATGAAATCACCACCTAGAGCTTGTGGTGGCTTGTATATAACTATGGAATCAAGTCTATAGAAGGGTATTGGTTTTGGGTATAGAGGGTCTCTTTTTAGGATTTTTAATCTTTCGTTATCAACGAAATTGGGATTGTACCACACTAGTGTCTTCCATCCTTGGAAAAATAGGTCTCCTAGAAAATACTCGTGGACATTGAAATCTCTGTCCATTAGTCTTACGGCGAGTTGATATGGGTAGTTTCTACCGGCTATCCTTACAGAAAGAGATTTTATTTCGTTGACATTTACGGCTACTCCATTCCCTACATTTATGAACTTGCCTTTTTCGTCATAGACAGGTATTGGGAAGTTTGGCCTTATTATGGCATACGATGGAAAACTACCTTTAGGGAATCTTACTCTTACACCAAGTACGTAGCCGTAATTAGCACTTTCAACTTTTTTGGTATAACTGTTAACCATGTTGTCTATAGACATATTCTTAGCTGAGCTAGCTAAGTCTACTCTCCAATTGTCTAAAAAGTATTCTTTTGCACTTACGTATACCTTATAGGTACCTTGCTCATTCGTATCGTATGTTTCTTTAGGTTCTGGCATGTATTTGATGAAATTGTCGTCTGCTTTGGAGAAGTCTATTAATACTTCCTTAACCACGGCATTCAAGTTAGGAGTTATCAAAACCGAAGCTATTAGCAGAAGACAGAAGAATAACGGTGTTTTTTTCATACCTCCACCCCTCTAAGTTTTTATCGGAATTAAGTTGTTTAGTATTAGTTTTGTGCTTATTAGCACTTTGTGCTGATTAGCACTTTGTGCTAAATAGCACATTCTTAACCAAGTGCTTACAGCACCTTATGCCAAATATCTCCCTTAACAAGTAAGAGGTTTTGGAAAACGGAGCATGTTTGATACAAAGTTTTCTAACAATTAATTTGGTGGGCGGGGCTACTTAAAGTAATTCGCTTCCTAGCACTTTCTTGTAAATATATTTTGAGAACGTGGAGAGTTGAAAACTTCTGTGCTTTGAAGTACTCTGTATT
>JAPYWX010000197.1 GCA_028276145.1 Spirochaetota bacterium | reverse complement strand
AAACTCAGGTTAATAACCTCTGAAAGCTTTCTCATATTCCTAAGGAAGGTAGTATCGTAAGGCTTTTTAGAATTTATTATCTCAGGGTAGATAACAAACATGTTATCAGAATCAAAGGCTATATTCTTCTCATATTCGGAAATTAAAGATTCATTTATTTTTTCACCTGGTCTAGGTGAAGTAATAACAATCTCAGCAGAAGGGTACAATTCCTTGATTATATCAATAACCTTGGCATAAGACATTTTAGGTATGAAAATTTCACCACCTGTCATGATACCAATAATATCAACAACAAACTTACTAGCCTCCTCCTTAGTTATCCAATACCTAGCCATATCAGGATGGGTCAATTCTATTGGCTCACCTTTGTTCTTTCTATCCTGAATAATCTCAAATATGCTTCCCCTGCTATTTACAATGTTACCGAACCTAACAATAGAAAAGAGAGTCTTAAAGTTATTTCTCTCCTCTACGTTAGCAGCAATAAAAAGCCTCTCAGCACAAAGTTTTGTAGCTCCGTATATACTTGTAGGTTCTACTGCTTTATCGGTGCTAATTAGCACCGCTCTACTAACTTTGTTTTGAATACAAGCATCAACAATATTCTTAGTTCCCTCAATATTGGTCTTTACAACCTCATAAGGATAAAATTCCCCAAACTCAACCCTCTTCAAAGCCGCTGAATGAATAACAACATCAACCCCACTGAGATAAGAGGCTATCGCCTCTCTATCTCTTATATCACCAAGCCTAGGTATTATCTTACCGTTCCTGTCCAACGGTTTGAATTCCTCAACTAACTTAAATAACTTGTACTCATCCCTACTCAAAACTTTTATAGCCTTCACATCATCATAGAAATTTTCAACAATATACCTTAGTATACTTCCCCCAACCGTACCAGTAGCACCAGTTATGAAAATAACCTTATTTTTTAGAAAATTATCAATGAGCATCTCTCTTATTCTCCGGCAAAATTATAACTCCAAATCTATTTTCATATTCAGACACATTAGATGACAACAAAGTAGCAAGCCTTTTCGCATTCCTCGGATTCAAAACAATCCTAGATACAATTCTAGGATTCCTATTACCTGGCATAACTCTGGCAAAATCAAGTATAAACTCATCCTCATTAAACGATATTATAACAAGATTTGAATAGTGCGTAACCTCTATGTTTTCAGGTAGTTCTAACTGTAATTCTTTCTTCTCCATCTACTCCCCCTTGACAACAACAAAAGATAATTTGTCTAGATTAATATACTCCTTTGCCACCCTCTTTAAGTCATCAATTTTAATTACGGAAATTTCTTTTATAGATTTAATAAAATAATTCCTCTCAAGTCCATACAACTTTTCTGTCAAGAGATACGAAGATAATGAAGAAAAACTTTCCATACTCAAAGGTAATGAACCTTTGGCAAAATTCTTCGCATCCTCTAATTCCTTTTCACTCACCCCATTCTGTACAATATCCCTAAGCTCGTTCGTAATAATAGATATAACCTTATCGACATTTTTATTCTCTGTTTGTGTGCCGACAAAGAAGTATCCATTCATCAACCTATCTATGAAAAAATTACTAAAAACACCATAAGCAAGCCCTTCTTTCTCCCTGATTTTATCCATTAGTCTAGAGCCAAAACCACCACCGGCTATTATGAAGTTTAGAACCTTGAGAGCATAACCATTTTTGTCTTTTATGTTTGTAGACAAATGACCTACTCTAATAGTAGCCTGCTTCAAATCCTTCTTCACGATGACCTTGCTGGTTGGATTCAACTCTTTTACCTCTGGTAAAGATACTTTCTTACTCTTCCCACTCCACTTTGAAAATTCTTTTTTGATAAAGTCTTCAACTTTACCTAAATCAAATCCGCCAACAACTATGAGGAATGAATTATCAGGCTTGTAGAAATCACTAAAGAACCTCATTACATCTTCTTTGGTAAGCGAAACTATACTTTCATCACCTTGTACATCCCTACCGTACGGATGATCACCGTATAAAACCTTCCAAAAGGCTTTTTTACCGACTTCCCACGGATCATCTTCTTTGGATTTAAGAGAACTAATTATGTTAGGCTTGATTATGTTGAGTACTTCATCATCAACATAAAAGTTATCTATTATATCCTTTAGTTTTGACAGAGCGTCAAAAATATCACTTGATAGAACCTTAATAGAAATAGTTGAGTAATCGTAATCACACGAAGTATCAATAACACCACCTACTGATTCAATACTCTTTGGTATCTCCATGAAGCCGTACTTTTTGTTTTTGAACAACAATGATTCAGAAGTTAGATTTGCTAATCCCACTTTATCCTCATAAAGACTACCTGCCTTCACTCCTAAAAGTATATTAACGCTCTGAGCTCCTTCAATCCTAAGAAGAACGACGCTAAGACCGTTAGCTAAAGTTATATCCTTTCGGTTTTTGTTTATATTAGACTCCAGTTCCTCAAAATCAACTCCCAAAGCCATAACACTCACTCCAAAGGCAAAAAGTAAGACAAAAAGTAAGAGATGAAAATCTCTAAAAAGCTTCATGGTGAAATTATATTCCTAAAAACTAATAACTTTCATAATTATGAATAAACAGACTCAACAAATATCCTCTCTATAGCGGTA
>JAPYWX010000196.1 GCA_028276145.1 Spirochaetota bacterium | reverse complement strand
TTTTTATCGGTGCTTTCTTAGGGGCTATTGGTGGGTTCTTCTACGGCACTTACTATTCCGTGATAAGGTATGATATGGGGTTCATACCAGGAATAAAAGCGTTTACTGCTGCTGTAGTAGGAGGTATAGGAAGTATACCGGGGGCTGTTCTTGGAGGTTTGATTATGGGAGTATTTGAGGTCTTTGTGGGTGGATACATTTCATCCGCTTACAAAGATGTAATTGTTTACTTACTACTTATATTGACTCTTCTAATTAAGCCTGAGGGATTGTTGGGTCAGAGATACACGGAGAAGATATAAACTATGAAAGAGTTTATAATAAAGGAAATACCAATTTCTTGCTTTAGTGAGGAAGAAATAAGTGAGCTTGCGTTTAGGAAACTTCTAGATAAGGACAGGTTTTTTATAATCTTTGCCGATGCGAAAGTTTTGTCCAATTTAATCTACAGTGATGAGTATAGAAAACTTGTGTCTGGTAAGTTAATAATCCCTTCATCTGAGATTTTTGGGTTTGTTTCTAAATTGTTGTTTGGGGTTAGTGATGTAAGTGTAGTGAAGGAATCTTCAACGATATTTAAGGTAATCAAAAATATATCTGACTACTATTATAGAGTTGCTGTCATAGCAAGTAGCGATAAAATGGCTTCAAAGTTCAAGAACAACCTGAAACTAAGTTTCCCCGAGATGAAACTTAATATAGTGGGATTGAGTAAAATTCTTAGTAAACACAAGCATAAAGAGAGAATAGAGATGCTTAAGAAGCTTGAGCCAAACTTGATAATCTTTGATACTGTTTCGTTTAAGTTTATTAGGTTTATAAATAAAAACAAAGAGTTATTTAAGGATGCTTCTATAATAATGTCTAGCAGAAGTGTTGAGTTAATCTCTGGTGTAAGGAATATTTTAGGTAGCATTATTGAGGCAACTAAGAGATTTTTCTCTTGGGTTTTTGTTGTTTTGTGGGTACTTAAGGAAAAGATTTTGATGATATTTAGTGAGAAGAAAAGAGAGGAGTATGCTAAAGGTTATAGAGTATAGAGATGGTAACTTGGTTATATTGGACCAGAGGCTTTTGCCAAGCGAGGAGAAATATATTATTTGTACAACTGTTGAAGAGGTTAGAGATGCAATAAGGGAGCTAGCTGTTAGGGGAGCACCACTTATAGCAATAGCTGCTGCCTACGGTGTTTGTGTTGGGCTTCATCAATATAAAGACCCGAGTAAGTTAGACTATATAGTTAGCACATTAAAAAGTGCTAGACCTACGGCATATAATATATTCCTTATTCTGGATAAAATTAACGAAAAACTTAGAAATATAAAAGATTTTGATGTTTTGGTTTCTTTAGCTGAAGATGAGGCTAGAAGGGTACACGATGAGGACAAAGAACTTTGTGATAGTATAGCTGAGAATGGGCAGAAAGTTATTCCTGATGGTGCTAAGATTATAACGTACTGTAACACTGGTATGTTGGCTACTGGAGGAATTGGGACTGCTTTAGGTGTTATATATAAAGCATTTTGGAAAGGTAAGTTAGAGCGCGTGTATGCTTGTGAGACTAGACCTTTGTTACAGGGAGCTAGGCTTACAGCGTACGAGCTTTCAAAAAACGGTGTACCTGTTAAACTTATTTCTGATAACATGATTTCTTATCTCTTCTCCAAAGAAAGGATAGACCTAGCAATTGTAGGAGCGGATAGAATAGTTAGAAATGGCGATGTAGCTAACAAAATAGGAACATATAACTTAGCTGTTGTTTGTAAACATTTTGGCATTCCTTTTTATGTTGCTGCACCTTATACGACGATAGACCTTAGCTTGGAGAAAGGAGAAGACATACCTATAGAGGAAAGAAGTGACAAGGAAATTAAATTCATCTATGGTAAGCAAATATCGCCTTTGAATGTTGATGTTTGGAATCCTGCATTTGATGTAACTCCTTCGGAGTTAATAACTGGAATAATTACCGATAAAGGCATATTCAGACCTGATGAAATAAAATACCTCTATGGTAAATAAAAAATTCAGAAATATAACTGGGCTTGTGCTAGGTACTAAGGATACTAGGGATTATGATAAGGTTGTAGTGGTTTTTTCGCCTGAGCTAGGAAAGGTAAATTTGGTTTGTTACGGTGCTAATAGGTTCAAAAGCAGATTTTCTAATAAAATAAATGTTTCAAACATTATAAGAGGAATGGTGAGATATCCATCTTCAATTGATAAGATGATTTCACTGGAAGATGTTGAAGTACTTGCAGATTTTTTTAGTTTCTTCAAAGGAAATATTTCAAAACTTTCAACTCTCTATATGGCGATGGAGATAATTAATTTAACACTTCCTTATGAAGTGTTTGATGAATACCTTTACTCTATAACAATAAAGTTTCTCAAAGATTTAGCAGAAGCGGAGGAAAGAGAGAAAATTTTTTATTTACTTGCTGATTTTTCAATAAGGGTACTTAAAAATCTTGGGGTGCTGCCTTACCTGAAGGAAGAAAAAAGCTTGTCTCAGAAGTCTAGGAATTATTTAATATCTGTACTCACTGGTAGAGATATACCTAGCTTAGGGAATGAAAATATTAGTGAAATTTTGGATTGGATAGAAAATAAGATTTTGAGGTTTTCATCAGGACAGAAAATAGTTTC
>JAPYWX010000195.1 GCA_028276145.1 Spirochaetota bacterium | reverse complement strand
TGTATGTCCTTACATTGCTTATCTTGTCTACCTTTGGCTACTCTCTAGAATTTGGTATACAAGGCATGCCATCACTAAACATATACGCCGATACCGTCAGCATAAACTTTGACCTTGGAATAGGAGTAAAAGCGGCTGACTTACCTTTCTCTATTTTCAACATCCCAAATGACACAATAAAGATAAACACTGAAGTGTTTTTTAACTTCTTTTCAACAGGAGACAGAAGATACTACAATGTGGGATTGAAACTTTTGCCATCATACAACGCAAAAGTTTTTGAGATAAACAAGGTTAATATTATAGTTGCAAAGTTGAGTTTAGGGGTTGGTGTAGGGTATCAGGGCATTAGTCAGAATGTAGTGAATATAAATCTTGATAAAGGCACACTTTTACTTAATTTTGAGGGTAGGTTGGATGGGTTGTATAGGCTCATTAATAGGTTTTATGTAGGTATTAGTTTTGGGTATAATGTTTTCCTAGATCCTTCAGGAGAGATATCACTAGCATACTCGCCGAAAATAGGAATACCAGTTATTTACGAGTTCTAAGAGTCCTATTTATTAGTCAGAGTAAAGGTGTATTTTTTGTACATACTGTTCATTATTAATTTTACGCTCTTCAGTACATTGCCGTTTTCATCAGCTATATCGGCATCAATAGTTGTGCCTCTTAAGTTTGTTATCTTTGTTGAAAAAACATTACCACTTTCATTCGTGGAGTCTACCAAAAGTAGAGGAACTACATAGTTTGTTTCCATTTTGTCCTGGTTTGTTACTACGAGTTGTACACTTTTTGTAGGTGATACAACATTTATTTCGGCGACGCAGTAAATGCTAGATATTGGTTCTATTTTGATTTCTTTCTTAGCTTGGAGTTTGCCTATCTTTACGCTTATGGTTCCTATCCCGCTGTCAGTGGCTTGAATTATTCCTCTGTCTTTATCAACTAACTTTAGTTTTTCTAATTCTGGAGTTAGCCCTAAGAAAGTTCTAGTTATTCCGTCTTCGGTAACTCCATTTACGAAGAGGTACCCCATGTCACCTATTCCCCATTCATTCGGGTAATAGTAGATTTCTATGTTTTTGAGTTCTGATGATAGCTTTTTCTTCGAAAAAGCGAAAATCAAGAAATTTGTAATTCTTTCTTTCCATATAAGTTCGTTGTGCTCACCTGCTAAGTCTTCAATGTAAAGAAGGTTGGGATAGTCCATGCCGTTTTTCTGTAAGAGTAGAAACATTTCTTTTGTTGTGTATATTACATTACTTATACCTCTTCCGTTCTTCTCTTTAAACATTGTACTTTGTTCTCTGTATCCCATGTCTATGTATATCTTTTGAGTTTTTAGAGATTCTATATTATTTGATGCTTCAGCTAAGTTTTTGTCAAGCCCCCACCAGTATGAAGGAGATACTGAGCCTATTATTCCGAACTGCTCGGGATACCACATTCCAATGTAGAGTGATATTAGCCCACCAAGAGATGACCCCATCACAGCAACATCTTCTCTATTTGTTTTTACCCTAAAGTTCGCTTCTATGAAAGGCTTCACTTCTTTGACTAAGAATTCACCATATAATTTACCTTTACCACCGCCATAGCTAGAAAAAGGAAATGGTGTATATTCAGTTATCCTTTGAACTCCCATGTGGTCTATACCAACAACTATAACATCCTTTATTTTATCTTCTTTTGTTAGCTTCTCTATGTTTTTGTCTAAATCCCATTTCATTTTATTGTTGGGGTCAAAAAACAAGTTTTGTCCATCCTGCGCGTATATTACAGGGTAATATTCTGATGAGTTAAAGTAGTTTTCAGGTAAATAAACCCTTATAGTTCTTTTGTTAGTTAGAATCTTAGATTCAAAGTCTTGAATGATCACAAAATTTTTGTTTGTAATCATCTTCATAGCATTACCTACTCCACTTACAATGAATACAAAAGCAAAAACTGCCAAAATAATCTTCTTCATATTAAACCTCCTAAAATACATTAGTTTAAAATTTGATTTATTTGAGTATCAAAATACTTTTTGCAGGGAGGCTGACATCCCTTCCTTAAGTACTTCACAAATGGAAAGATAAAGTTTGTAATGTTGATAATAATGAGATGTTTGAAATTTTCATACAGCAAGTATTTAATGGGATTACTCTGGGTAGCATATACGCTCTTATAGCACTTGGTTATACAATGGTTTACGGCATATTGATGATGATAAACTTTGCGCATAGTGAAATTTTCATGTTGGGCGCATTTTTTACATTGGGAGTTTATATTTTGCTTTCTACTTTGTTGCCTATTTATGGGATTACATTGTCAATTTCGGTTATAGTTGCTGCTATGATTGTTGGGTTTGTAGGTGTGATTATAGAGCTTTTGGCTTATAGACCTCTTAGGAATTCTCCGAGACTTTCAGCTTTGATAAGTGCTATAAGCGTTTCTATAATACTTCAAAACCTTGTATTTCTTTTTGTTAGTAATACGGCAATAAGCTATAGTAGAATTTCGGATTTTATTCCACCTGTTAGATTTTTGAATTTTGATTTGAAGAGTATGTTAATAGTGTTTCTTACATTAGTTTTGATGATAGTGCTAGCTTTGTTTATAACTAGAACTAAGCTAGGTATAGCTATAAGGGCAACATCGCAAGATATAAAGACTGCTTCTCTT
>JAPYWX010000194.1 GCA_028276145.1 Spirochaetota bacterium | reverse complement strand
CCCCATATACTTTAATTACTTCATAAAGAGAAGGAAAACTTACATACTATGTACAAAGGAACAAGAATCAGCTCTAAAAACACTCTTCAAGGAATCACTAATAGGTCCCTCAAAAATTCTAGAAGAAGACTTTGGCGAAGGCATAAAATGCAATATAGAAGGCGAGATGCTTTTCTTTAGAAGAAAAGACCAGAGAAACAAAAACGAACTATTCGAAATAGAAAATTCCGTTGAATTCATAGACATAGAAAAAGATGTATTCATAGGAGACATAAAAGTTAAAAAATTCCAAGACGAAATATTTTTCTTTAGAGGCGATAAACAAGAAGAATTACACTTAGAAAAACAAAAGCTAAACAGTCTACCCTATGACTTCAATTTAGGTACGAAGAAAACATTTGAAAGAAAAAAACTGGAAAATTTCACATTTCCAAGATTCGGCTTTACTTGCCTAGGTAGCAGTAATGGCTTTGACCCAGAAGGCACAACCTCAGGATTCATACTGTGGGTAAATGGCAAAGGCATATTCATAGACCCACCAGCAGGAGCATTCAATGAACTAGAAAAAAACAACATTCCAATAAGTAGCATCGTAGGAATAATTCTAACACACTGCCACGCAGACCACGACGCAGGAACTCTACAAAGCATGTTGAGAGGCAACAAAGTAAGAATATACACAACAAAAACAATATGGGAGTCATTCAAAACAAAATACAAAGGGCTACTGAATGTCGATGACAACTTCTTTGAATCACTGTGTGATACATTCTTTATTAAAGTAGGCAGAACCATAAACATAGAAAACGCAAATTTCAGGTTCCACTATGCACTTCATTCAATACCAACTATAGGCTTTACCGTTGAATTTGAGGATAAAACTTTATTTTATTCGTCGGACACTTTCGTGTCCGATAGAACAAAGCTATTACTTGATGAAGGTATAATATCCCCCGAAAGGTATGACTTTGTAATGAACTACTTCAAAAAATTTGATTATATTCTACACGAAGCAGGCGGCGGACTAATTCACACCGACATATCATACCTTGATTTTGAAACAAGAGAAAACCAATATGTTTATGCATTTCACTGCCCTGAAAAGGACTATATAAACTACATCAATACCAACAAACCAAAAGGCAATTTACTATACCCTAAACAAGGCGTAGAAAATACAGTGTCAATAATAAGCCAAAAGAGACTAAGCAAATTTGACGCGATAACATCAGTAAAACTATTCCTAGACCTACCATTAAGAAATATCAAGAACCTAGAGCTAAACAGTGAATTTGAGGAATACGGACCAAACGAGGTAATAATAAGAGAAGGTGAAACAGAAAACAAGGATTTCTACATAATAACCGAAGGGTATGTAAAATTGTTTGTTGGCAATAAACTCTACAAAGAGTATTTAGTGTTTGACTTCTTCGGAGAAAGTGCAATACTAACGAACAAGGGAAGAAGTGCAACGGTAATAGCCGGAGAAAATGGCTGTAAAGTACTAAGGATAAACGGTCAAAGCTTCCTTGAAAACATAAAAGGCACAAAACTTTACAGCAAGCTAAAACATCTTGCCGAAATAAGGAGCAAAGACACATGGAACATATTTTTAACAGAATACTTTGAAAACTTCACCCCGTCAATGAAACTTTACTTTGAAATGATATTAAACTACGAGGAACACGAAAAGGAAACAGTAATCTGGAATGAAGAAAAAACTCAAAAAGGATACTTTTTGATTGATGGCAAGGTACTCATAGAAACAGGAAAGAAAAGGATAATAGTCTCCTCAGATAAGAACAAATACACTTTCCTAGGAGACATAAGATGTCTTCTTCTAAACACTGATAACACAATAAGCCAAATAAAGGTAATATCCGAGAAAGCAAAACTCTTTTCTGTAAACAAAGAAGACCTAAAAAGTTACTTCTACGATTATCCTATAATCTTACCTAGGTTTTCATACTATATAGAGATGCTAATTGAGAAGAACGGAAGTTGAAAAGTAAAGGGGAACGCAGTCCCCTTATTATTAGTCTTCTACAATTGCTAAAACATCATCATTCCTCAGTATAAGGTAATCAACATCGTCAATCTTTATTTGAGTGCCAGCATACTTGTCATAAATTACCTTCTGCCCAACCTTAACTTTGATATCTTGAGAATCGCCAACTTCCTCAACTACACCCTGCTGAGTTTTCTCTTGAGCAGTCTGAGGAATGTAAATTCCCCCCTTTGTCCTTTCTTCAACTTGTAAAACTCTAACAAGTATCCTATCACCCAAAGGTTTTATCTTCATAAAACACCCCCAACTAAAAAGACAAAAAGCAAAAAATAGCAGAATTGAAGTATTCAAATTTAATAAACAAACTCTCTAATGTCAAGTCAAAAAGACTATGTTGAAAAACTCAACAGGCTAACAGGTTAAACATGCTCCAGGCTGAGCCTGCTTCTTCTTTCAATTAAGAAGGTGCTATCAAGCATAGAGTGCTATCAAGCACAAGGTGCTATTAAGTACCTCCTAGAATTCTAAGAGAGGGGTTACAAACCCTCTCACTCCTTTCCTTAGAGTAAGAGGTTTTCGCCTCTCTACATTCTCTAAATACTTATAAGAAAGTGTTATCAAGCACGAAGTGCTTTTAGCACATTACTATTAGTAGCCCCACCCACC
>JAPYWX010000036.1 GCA_028276145.1 Spirochaetota bacterium | reverse complement strand
AGTTTCAGAGGGTAATGCTATTCTGAGTAATGAATCTTTTGTTGGTAGTTCTCATAAAATTAAGGTTCTCAGCAAAGAAAACAAAGTTATATTCATTTCAAATGCTACCATTGTTTCATCGAACATTAGTGTTAAAAGTGGCTTAGGAATAGTGTATTTTACAACGAATAGACAAAGTAAAGAAACGGTAATTGAAAAATATGTTGGTGTAGGTGAGGTTGAAATTTTTGATGGAAATTCTTTTCTTAAGTCGAGTAATATAGTTATTAACTTTTTCCCAAATGGTGAAATGAAGGATTACGTTGCTACTGGTAATGTGTTAATATCAAATAGTAATACTCTTATTTCTTCTGAGTATTTTAGGTCAGTTTTCACTAACAAAAACAAAGACATTTATCATGTTGGGCTAACGAATGTTATACTTAGGGATTTAAGAAATGGAGATATAATAAGAGGTGAATACCTTTTTTCTGATAAAGTTAATAATTACGAGATGGTGTCAATAAATGCTGAATATATTTCTAAGGAGAAGGGTGTGACTGTTAAAGCTGAGACTATCGAGAGGTTTACTGATGATAAATTCGTCTACATGAAGAAGAATGTTATTATAGAAACTGAAAGCATAAAGATAGTAGGTGAGATAGCAAAATACGATGAGATTTTGAAGTATATGTATGTAGTTGGAGACCCGAAAGTGGTAAGTAAGGATGACATGGGCATCTCGGCAAATTATATAGTTTTGGATGTAGATAAAGATAGAATAGAGATTCTTAATGGTAGCTATGGATATGTTAAGCCGGGAATGTAGGAATATAAAGCTAGTGCTTAGCTACGACGGTCATAACTACGAGGGATGGCAAAGACAGAAAAGAACAAGAAATACTATTCAGGAAATATTAGAAGATACTTTATCGAGTATATTGAATGAAAGGGTACATGTAATAGGTGCTGGTAGAACTGATTCGGGAGCACATGCTTTGAGACAGGTGGCTAACTTTAAAACTAGTAATTTTTCTATTCCTGCGCACAAGTTCAAAATCATTCTTAATAACTCTTTGCCTGGAGACATAAGAATCATTTCATCAGAAGAAGTTTCTACTTCATTTCACTCTAGGTTCTCGGCATCTTATAGGAAGTATATTTATTTATTGTACTCACTCAATCAAGGATTTTCTGACATCGTATTACCTTTTATCTCTAGATACTCAATGATAAGTAAAGAAAGTTATGATGTGTCATTGATGAGTAAAATAATAAAAAAATTTGTTGGGTTACATGATTTCGGTTTTATATCATCAAAGAGGGAGTACAGGACTACAACTCGGTTTGTTAAGACTGCAAGGGTATTTAAGTATAGAGGTTTCGTTGTTTTTTCTGTCAAGGCTAATGGGTTTTTATACAACATGATGAGAGGGATAGTGTCGTGTACGCTTGAAGCTTATAGGCTCGGTGATATTGAAATTATAGATAAATTCTTGAGTGGGAATGTGAAAAATAAGCCTACTTTGGTTCCCCCGAATGGTTTGTTTTTACATAGGGTATATTATTAAAGTGGTTCTCCTTTGCTTATGTCTTTCTTTGCTACTTTATCAATTATTTCATTGTAGTTTCTGAAGTTGGATTTTCTGAATATTGCCGGTCTCTTTGCTTCTATGTCTTCTTCGGATATTATTGTTCCTTTTTTTATGTCTCTTCTCGCTACGAAACTTCTTTTAGATAAGATTTGTACTAATTTGTCTGGAAAGCTTTTTTTTATTGTTTTTAGAGAGGTTTCCACCTCTCTTATCATGCTTACCATTTGTGTAAACTTTTCAGGGGTTATTGATACTGGATTATCTGGGGAATCATCATTTTCATCGAGAGTTATGTGTTTCTCAATAACTCTTGCGCCTAGTGCTACAAAGGCAACTGGTAAGGATAAGGTTTTCGTATGATCAGAGAATCCTACATATTTGTACTTTTTTAGGAATTTTTTAAATTCGTTCAGGCTAAAGTCTTCTGGTTTTGATGGATATTTTGAAACACAGTACATCAATATGAGAGGATAGTTTCCGAAGAACCTTTTACAATTGTCAATCTCGGTGATTCTACTAAAACCTGTTGATAATATCACTGGCTTTTTAGTTTTCTTGATTTCAGCAATCAGTGGCACATAGTTTATGTCTGAGCTAGCCACCTTGAAAAGCTTTACATTCATTCTGATCAGAAAGTTTAGACTTTCTAGGTCCAAGGGAGTAGCAAAAGGTAGGATGTCTATGCTTTCGGCGAACTTGAAGGCTTCTTCGTAGGCTTTGAATGGTAAATACAGTTTTTTAAATAATTCGTCAGGGTATACCGATAAGTACTGAGAGGGAATATACCTCCTGTCAATATAAAATCCTTCTTCAGAAAATATTTGAAACTTTACTGCGTCAGCACCACTTTTTTTTGCCATCTCTATCAGCTTTATTAGTTTATCAAAACTGCCATTGTGGTTTATCCCAATTTCTGCAACAACAAATACTTTTTCCAAAGTTCTAGAAAATATGGACTCAACATCAAACATACAAATTATTTCTAAATGAAGTATTCAGGTTTTTTAAAGTTATTTTTTACTTCAAGCACCTTGTGCTACATAGCACATTGTGCTTAAAGCAATTATTTAGTTATTTTGGTGTTTAAATGTATTCATAACAAATTCTTAAGTGCTAATAAGCACTTTTTGTTTAATTACTTCTAAAAAGTGAAAATAGACGAAGTCTCTCTTCGTAAAATAGGGTGGGTGCTTCATAGCACACTTTTAATTAAGTGCTAAACAGCACTTAGTGCTAAATAGCACTTGTGCTGATTAGCACCTGTGCTAATTAGCACTTTTTAATAAAATAGCTTATAGAGGTGTTGAAAGAGTAGGTTTCCAACGAGTGCTTAATAGCACCTTTTTAAGTGCTTAATAGCACCTTTTTAATTGAGTGCTTAAAGCACTGCTTAAGGCACTGCTTAAAGCACGAGGAAGAGAACACTTAATGATATCAGTATTATCCCTGTTATCAAATCTTCGTTGTGTTCTAGTTTGTTTAGTTTAAGTTTTTCTATGACTGTACTGCTTAGGTTTACAAGTAGAACGGTGACGAATATCGTTATTAGTAGGTATATTAGTGATAGTAGAACTATACCGTAAATACCTATTTTGGCTGCTTGTAGGTAAAAAACTTCTATTTCGGTACAAGGTGAAAAGAAGAGAGCCAAACTCAAAGCTACAACAGGTGATATTTTTTTCACTTTGTTGTTGTGTTGATTTATTTCCAAGTGTTCATGATGGTGGTGATGGTGATGACTATCGTGTTCGTGTATGTGTTCATCATTATGGATGTGATAGTTATAACTAAAAAAGTGTTTTTTGCTGTTAATCAAAAATATTGTTATGGCAGCAAGTATTGAAATTATGGATATCCCTATTAGTGTTAAACCTATGATTTTTTCATTTGATTCAAGTATATAGTAGAATGATATTATTATCATTCCAATTACGAGTAGTATTAACATTATTATACTGATTTTATGAGTATGCAGTAGATGGAATTCTTCATCGTGGTGATGGTGATGTTTGCCTACATTGAATACATGCATTGATACATAAATTATACCCATGATTATGAATATCCCTGCTGCTAGAAGTTTTGAAACTGTTTCGTACTTTTGCCATATTACTATTCCTACTATACCTATTAGCGTACCGACAATTATTGTACTGAGTGAATGGAAGAATGCAGTTATCACAGCTACTAGATTGGTGAAACCCTTATTCCACTCATTTACTTTAGCAAATGTTGAAATCGGTATCCAATGATTAGGAATAGCAGCATGAATAAGGCTTAAAACAAATCCACCGAACGATATGTAAAGCACATCTGTTAACATATTTCGGTAATTATAGACAACTCTGAAAAATGTTGTAAAATTATAATATTTGTATTAGAGAGGCGTAGCCTCTCTAGTGGTATTTTTAAACTACACTAATTTCTTTTACCTTGTATCCGTAGAATTCTATCTTCTTTGTTATTTCGTCTTTTATGTCTTCTGGGGATTCTATTTCAACTTTTCCTGGCTTTACACTTATAATCTTCGCCGATGGTATCTCAGATAAAGCAAACTTCACTGTTGATATACAACCCATACAATGCATACCGTCAACATCAACTTTGTATACCATACAAGACCTCCTTAATTATTAAAATTATACTTAGTTAGTATGAAATTCAAGTCTTTTGATTGTAATTTCAATGGCTTATGCCTAAATATCTTTTAAAAAAGTTAATGTGAATTATTCCTACTTTTAACTAGAAGTGAATTTATTACAACGCTTATTGAGCTTATAGACATTATTAGCTGTGCTATTCCGGGGGTTAGTAGTCCTAGCCCTGCAATGGGTATTGCTATTATGTTGTATATAAAGGCATAGAATAGGTTTTGAATAATTTTTCTGTGTATCATTTTTGATACTTCAAACAAGTCAATAAGTGCTTTTATTCTACTTCCAACTATTATTACGTCTCCTAGTTCAGATGTTATGTCAGAGCCTGTGCTCATTGCTACTCCTACGAATGATTCTTTTATTGAAGGTGCATCGTTGATACCGTCTCCCACAAACATTACATTTTTGCCTTCTTCCCTAAGTTTTCTTATTGCGTTTACCTTTTCGTCTGGTAGCATATTACAGAAAACATTGTTTTCTGGTATCCCTATTTCGCGAGAAACTCTTTTGGCTGATACTTCGTTGTCTCCTGTTACTAAAAATACCCCAATTTCTTTATTTTTGAGGTATTCGATAACTTCTTTTACATTCTCTTTTATGTTGTCTTCAAATTCTATGTATCCCTTTTCAATGAAGTTATTATTTTCAAGTATGTAAACAATGGAGATTGTGCCGTTTGAGTTTTCCATTTCTTTATCTGGTTTGAATATTCTTATGGTTATACCGTTAGCTGTACCTTCAATACCTTTACCGGGTACATTCTTGATGTTTTCAACATTAACATTGCTGAATTCTAAGCCTATGCTTTTTGAAAATTCTATGATTGCTGTTGAAAGTGGATGATTTACTTTGCTTTCAATTGCTGATACTAGTTTTAGTATGTCTTCTGGTAGGTTTGTAGATTTTACTTTTGGTTTGCCTTCTGTTAGGGTTCCTGTTTTATCAAATACTACTGTGTTCACTTTGACTATTTTTTCAATTGTTTCGGGATTTTTTATTAGTATTCCTTTGGTTGCTAATATTCCGAATCCTACTTTTATCGCTAGGGGTACTGCTAGACCTAGAGCACATGGGCACGCTATAACAAGGATTGATATACTAGCAACTAGTGCTTTGCTTGTATCTCCTTGAATTAGCCATATTCCGAAGACTAATATTGATATAACAAATATTGATGGTACAAAGTATAGCACAACTTTGTCAATTAAGCTTTGGATTTTTAGTTTCGTGCTTTCGGATTTCTCGACGAAATCTACTATCTTTTTTATTACAGTGTCTTTGTATTCTTTTTCTACTCTTACTTCTATGTAGCCGTCAATGTTCATTGTGCCACCTAGTACTCTATCACCTATGGTTTTAGGTTTAGGTAGCGGTTCTCCTGTTATGCTGGATTCATCAATGTAAGAACTTCCTTTTATGATTACACCGTCAAGTGGTATTATTTCACCAGGTTTTACTATTATTATGTCTCCTTTGTTTACATTTTCAATGTTTACTTTTACTTCGTTTCCGTCAATGATTGTGTTTGCGTAGCTAACAATTAATGAATAGAGTTTTTCAATTTTTGATGATGCTAGAACTGTTGATTTGTTTTTTATGTAGTTTCCTAGTAAGAAAATATTCATTATCACTGCAGATTCACTTGAAAAATTACCAATCGGTAAAAAAATACTTAGTATGTATGTACTGAGTGATACAATTGTGCCGATGGATATTAAACTATCCATGTTTGGAGCTAAAACTACTAGTGAGCCTATTCCTGACTTGTGTACTTGCCTACCGAAGAATATAACGATAATTGATGAGATAATAAATAGTGCTAAGTCAATTGTATGGTTTTCTATATGTATTCCAAATGGCATTAGTGCCATTTTTATGAATATGGGTATCGAGAAAATCCATGATAGTATCAGGTTCTTTTTCTCTTTTTTTATGAATTCATCGTTACTTTCCTGAACTAGTATATCGTAGCCAAGGCTATTAAGTTTTTCTTTTGCTTTTTTTAGTTTTGACTCATCGTCTGTATTTATGTATGCTATAGCTGATGTGAATTCAATATGGGCATCTATACCTTGGGACTTTAGTACCCTTTCTATCGTGTTCGCACACGATACGCATGACATGCCTATGACTTTTGCTTTCAATGTTGACATGATTAAATATACTAAATCATTAGTTTTTAGTAAAGTCCTTAAGTTAATTAGGTAGGTGCTGAGTGATATTTCTCTGAATGAGTAAGGAAATGAATCTAGCGAACTATTAAGCTTTTTCGGTGGCATTAAAATATTGAAAATTAGAAGCAGTTTTGTTACAATATATTACAAGGTAAGCGGGAATAGCTCAGTTGGTAGAGCATCGGCTTCCCAAGCCGAGGGTCGCGGGTTCGAGTCCCGTTTCCCGCTCAGGAGGTTTTTATGCCAAGAGTTATAACCCAAGCTTGTATAGGTGTTAAGGATGCAGCCTGTACACAGGTTTGTCCAGTTGATTGTATACATCCAAGGCCAGATGAAGCTGATTACGCAAATGTTGATCAGTTGTTTATAAATCCTAATGATTGTATAGATTGTGGAGCTTGTGAATCTGTTTGCCCAGTTAATGCTATATACCCGTTGGAGGATGTTCCTGAAGATTTGAAGTCATTCATTGAGAAAAACGCAAATTACTATAAAAAGTAGTTATTCATTATTTAATTATAAAAACGGGATGCATAGCATCCCGGTAATCGATCATGTTGAAAGGTTCAACAAGCTTACCTGTATCAGGCTACTGTCTGTTTCTTAACAGGCTAATGCCTGTTTCTTAATCTAAAATAATAAGGTGCTATGAAGCACACTGACCTTAAAAGATTTTGTCAAAAAGGTAGTTTTTTTCTATTAAGTTAAAGCATAAGTACTATATAGCTCAATTTCCAACAGAGTTAAGCATGGTTGATTTAATGGGTTTGGGAAATGAATAGTATTTTTTACGGAGAAATGTTTTTGAAACGATGTAATGGGACTTATCATAATTAAGGATATGAAACTGTCGGTCATAATGCCTGTGTACAACGGTGAAAAGTTCATCGTTCAAAATGTAAGAAAAGTAAAAGAAATACTAGAAGGATATGTTAGAGAGGACTTAATATCTGATTACGAGGTAGTAGTAGTTGATGATGGTTCGAAGGATAGTACCTTTAAGCTTCTTAACGAAGCTTTTGGCAATGATGCTAAAGTTGTAATCTCGCAGAATGTTATTAACCAAGGTAAAGGTTTTGCCTTGAAGAATGGTTTTTTTAGTTCTTCTGGAGATGTGGTTGTGCTTTTGGATTCTGACTTAGATATTCCTCCTGAGCAGATAAGGAATCTTATCTTAGAGTACCAAAAAGGATACGACATTGTTATATCTTCAAAGTTCGAGAAGGGGTCAGAACTCAAGTATCCACTCTTAAGGAAAATTATTAGCTTTGTGTATTACCTAATGATAAAGTTACTATTCAATTTACCTTTAAGGGACACACAAACGGGACTTAAACTTTTTAGAAGAGAGGCCCTTGAGTTATGCCTAAGTAGAATGGTTGTTAAGAGATTTGCTTTTGATTTGGAGCTTTTACTAATAGCTTATAGGTACAATTTTTCAATAAAATCTGTACCTGTGAAAATAGATTATCATAGTTCAGGATTTGTTAGCCCTTCTGTATTACTCATGAGTTTTATTGATACCATGTCTATATTCTATAGAGCGAAGATACTACAGTTCTATGACAGACCTATAACTATTCCTAAAAATTACCCATACAGGTTTTATATTTTTTCAAATGGTAGATTAATAGGACTTAACTCAAAGGATAAGGATTTAGATGAAATAGAGAAAAATGACTTTGTGATAATCAAAAACTACAGAGTTAACAAAAACATAGATTTGGGAGTTTTGTCTTCTCTTATAGAGTCATACAGAATAGGTGTCATAAACGGTTCGGTGTCCTACCCTGAAGAAGATTTGGGCTCCTATATTTCAAACAATATAGTTTTCTCTCACTTCCTGATGCCTCTCTATAACATAGCAATAAGAGTTATTAACTCTAGGCTGATTCCATTACCTGTGTCTAATTTCCTTTGTGTTGATTCAAAAACTTTCATATACTTGTTAAAAGAAAATGTTGACTTCTCAGACCTTAAAGATATAACTTTGAAGCTTAAGAAGAAGTATAACTTTTTCGTATTCTCATCGGATTGGAGTACAGTATCTGAAGAGAAATTAGATTTGTTTAGTGATTACTTCCTTAGAATATCACTACTTATAAGGACAGGTAATATTGGGGGGGTGGTGAGTAGGGGAATACTGTTCTTGTCGCTTTGGTCTACATTTTTGGCTTCGTTGATACTTGGTAATATATGGCTTACCTTGCCTTTCTTAGTTTTTTATGTTACGTACCTTTTACTGAAAGTAGTGATTTCGAAATGGAAAGCTTTTGTAATTTTTCCATTCTTCCTACTGTTTTCATTTATTATTGGGGTAATTGGTACTTTGAGCCCTATTTTTTACCTTCTTTATAAAGAAGGTAATTAAGTATGATTCTAGATCCCTTTTCCAGAACTTCTAATTTATAAAATGCGTCCCATAGGTTTTCTTTGCTCTTTATTAGCACTCCGTGCTTGGGTAGAACTACAACATCATTTTTTATTCCTTCTACAACTTTAGCACCTTCGGGAGTACCGGGAGTAGCATAATCAGAAACATATATTTCACCTAAGAAGTATTCCATCTCAGGTAAAATGAGATTTTTGAAATCATAGCCTATTAGATTGAGTGATATAACATTAGTAGGGTGAGCGTGTAAAATACACCTAGCATCTGGATTGGATAAATAAAAACTCATGTGCGTGAAAACTTCAGATGATGCTTCACCTCGTTCACCTTCTTTGAGTTTGTTTATGTTGACTCTAACTATGTCATCAGGTGAGAGGTTCCACTTTGGTTTACCTGAGGGGGTTATAAGTATCTCGTTGCCTACTCTGTAGCTTAGATTACCTTCTTTTGAAGTAATGTAGCCTCTATCATACAAAAGTTTTGACACTGATACTATTTCTTTCATTAGTTCTCTCATAACTTAAATTATAAGAGAGGCAGAGCCTCTCTTAACTATTAAGAGAACTATTTTCTTGTTGATGCGTTATTCTCAAGAACATAAATAACGAAATTTCAATCTAGCTGTTAAAATGGGTGCTTCATAGCACCTTGTGCTTCGTAGCACTTCGTGCTTCATAGCGCTCCGTGCTTAAAGCACTTGTGCCTAAGGCACTTGTGCCTTAGGCACTTTCTTATTTTAGATTAAAAGCACGTATTAGCCTGACATAGGTCTAGCCTGTTTTTCAACACCTTCTTTCTATTTAGAAACTGAATAAGAAAATCTTTCATATTTTTAACATGGAAAGGAAAATAAAATCGACTACTGTTTTGGGTATACTTAAGGATGGTAGGCTTGTGATTGGTGGTGATGGGCAGGTTACACTTGGTGAAACGGTTTTGAAGTCAAATGCTAGGAAGATAAGGAAAATTTTTGATGGTAAGGTGCTTGTTGGTTTTGCTGGAGCTACGGCTGATGCTTTGACGCTTTTAGAGAAATTTGAAGGGCATCTTAAGGAAAATAATGGGAATCTTTTGAAAGCTGCTGTAGACTTAGCCAAGGAATGGAGGACAGATAAGTATCTAAGAAGGTTAGAAGCTATGATGATTGCAGGAAACAAGGAAAAGATACTTATTCTTTCTGGTACTGGTGATGTTCTAGAGCCTGAGAATAACATAGCTGCAATAGGTTCAGGGGGACCTTATGCACTAGCTGCAGCTAAAGCTTTTTTGATTGCTAATCCAAGTATGGACCCAAGAGAAATCGTTGAAAACTCTCTTAGAATAGCAGGGCAGATATGTATATACACTAATGAGAACATAATTGTTGAGGAGCTTTAGAAATGTTACATTTGGATGTCGTATCTGGTGTATTCTTGGTATTTTTCATTTCTTCAATCCTTCTTTATGTCTTTACTAGAGCAAATATAAGCTTCATAGTTGCTCTAATATCTAGTGGTGTAATATTAGGAAAACTGGGGATAATAGAAAACAATGTAGTATTTTATGAGATGTCGAATTTGGGGCTTGTTTTGCTTTTGTTCTTTATAGGTGTAGAGTTTTCGTTTAGCACTTTACTTAGAGAGAAGGGTGATATAGTAATAGGTGTTTTACAGGTGGTTATAACTTTTCTATTGTTGTATCTTTTTGCGTTTCTAATTTTCAAAAATCATATTTTAGCATTCTTAATAGGTTCTACATTGACATTTTCAAGTACTATAGTCATAGGTTCGGTAATAGAAAAATCCGGAAGTTTCGGTTTTAGGTACGCAAGAATAGCATTTGTTACATCTTTAATTCAAGATATTTTTTCAATAATAGTATTAACCATTTTACCGTTGTTTTTAGAAGGAGGAGTAAATGTATCTAGCTTAGTTATAGGTATAGTTGTCTTCGTTGTTTATAACTTGATTCTTTACTACTTTACAAAAAGTAAGTTTGCTGATATTTTGGCTATAAGGGATAGGTACTTACTTGTATTTTTGGCTATAGTCATTAGTTTTGGTAGTGCTACAATATCAAGGTTTTTGGAGTTATCGCCGTTTCTTGGAGCATTTGTTGCTGGAATGATAATAGCTGATTCGTTTTTCGGTAGGCAAATAGCGAGTGAAATTTTTTCATTAAAGGAAATTTTCATTGGGTTCTTTTTTATATATGTAGGTGCTTTAATTAATCTTAATGTGCTTGTAGACAAGCTGTCACTAATTCTTTTGTTAGTTTTGGCTATTGTTTTGGTCAAGATGTTGGTTGTATTTTTGATAAATATTTTTTCTAAAGTTCCTGTGTCTCACAACCTCAAATCTTCGATTCTTCTTTCTAATGTTAGTGAGTTTGGTTTTTTGATATTATCATTATCTATTGGCAAGGGGGTAATCAATGATGAACTTTTTAGTATTATTAGCACTTCAATAGTCCTGTCTATGATTTCTACTCCTTTATTGATTGAATTGACAAAAGTTATTGATAAAAAAGTTTTAGGTAAGCTACGAGAAAAGAGTAAAGTAGAAGAAGAGATGGTGGTTGATGTAATAATTGTAGGTTTTGGACCCGTTGGACAGGAAGTTTCGAGAGTACTTAATGATCTAAAGGTCAGTTATATAGTTCTTGAGACAAATATAAACACTGTCAGAAAGTTTAGAGAGCAGGGAGTGAATATACATTTTGGGGATGCTAAAAATGAACACATACTCAAGTGGGCTGGAATAAAGAACGCTAAAATAATAGTCATCACTGTACCTGATATAGGTGAAACAACATTTATAATGGAGAAGGCAAGAATACTAAATGAGAATATCAGGGTGATAGCAAGAGTTAGGTTCTTGAGTGAGGTAGAGAAACTGAAATCAAAAGGAGTAGAGAGAATTATATGTGATGAATCGGAGACTGCGAAAAGTATAGCAATTGATTTGCTTGAAGAACTTCAGATAATAAACGAGAAGTCTAGAAAAATAATAAGAGAAGAGATAGAAAATTAAGTTAGCCCTAAGTGTTTTCTTATTTTTTCTATTCCTCTCTCGATAAGGATATAAACTTTCCTCTCGGAAACATTTAGTATTTTGGCTATCTCCTTAGCATCAAAATCTTGGTAGTACCTTAGAAAGATAGCTTCTTTTTCTTCGTATGGTAGCTGATTTAGAAATTTTCTAATTTCTTCTATTAATATAGCGTCTTCGTCTTCTGGTTCTTTGCTGATAGACTCAAGTTCTTCGTGTTGGCTGTAGCTTCTTATGCGTTTTTTATTTTTTTTGATAAAGTTAATACATTCGTTCCTTACTAGAGAGAAAAGCCAAGGGAAAAACTCTTTATCGTCTTTGAATTTATAAATCTTTTCAAATACTTTTAAAAAAACATTCTGAAGGAAATCAGAGCACAAATCCCTCGGTATACCCATTGTTCTACCAAAGTCATATACGAAGTTTTTGTATTTTTCGTAGAGGACAGCAAAAGCTCTATCTTTTTCATCTTTGCTGCCCTCTTTGATGAGTTTTATTAGATCTTCATCTGTTGCCATCTTTTATTTTTTACTCTGGCAAGGAGGTAGGAACTTTTAACTCCATCCCTTCATCAATGATGTCAGGATCCGAAAGTTTATCTTTATTCAGTACGAATATTTTGGGCCACCACCAATATCCACCGTTAAACAACTTAGTTGCTATTTTTGATAGGAAATCTCCTTTTTTCACTTTGTATGTTCCTACAGATTCCTTTTTAGGTTGCTCAACGGCAGGTTTCTTTGAGACTTTTGTTTTTTCTCTTTTATCTATCTCACTGGATACCTTGTTGTAAGTATCTTGTATTTCATTGTATTGAGATACTAGTTCGTTAACTTTGTCTAGTGTTT
>JAPYWX010000081.1 GCA_028276145.1 Spirochaetota bacterium | reverse complement strand
TATATCACTTACGAAGTTAAAAGAGGTATCAGGGTCCAAACCATACGATGAAAGTAAATCTCTCACCTCCTCCTCATTTGAACTATAGAGAAACAAAACTACCTCTTCGCCTCCCGATATTTCAAGGAAATTCTGGAAAATGATTCTTTTAACCTCAAGCACATTCTCTTTAGCTCTTTTGAAAACCTCAAGTAGTTTCTGTTGCTCATCACCAGAAGGTAGCCCCTCCAAGAAATAAAGAAGCCTGTATATACCAACCATTCTATTACTATCCTTAACAGGCAAAGAAAAATCCTGTAAGTTATTATACAGTTGTATATAATTTTCAATCCTCCTTAGGAGGATGTAGGATGTTTTTAACTTTATTTCAATATCACTGTTTATCATTCCTTTGGCAAAAAGGGAATTTATAGCCTCCAGAGTATTCTGTACTCTAACGCTCTCTTCTTTGAATCCAAAAACAAGTTGTAAAGCTTGAACTATGAACTCAATATCTCTTATTCCACCACTACACTTTTTAACATTGTACTCATCACCCTTTATTTTTTCCTTTATGCTCAGTATCTGAGCTATGTCACTTTCAGAAACAGGGGTTGAATAAACAATACCTTTTATATTATTTTCAAATCTCTTGCCAAGTTCTTCATCACCGCCAACAAACCTAGCTTTAACAAGTGCTTGTATCTCCCACGTGTCAGCTCTCTCAGTGTAGTACCTATAATAACTCTCCTCGCTTCTAACAAGTGGTCCAAACTCACCATCAGGTCTTAACCTCGTATCAACCCTAAACAAAAAACTGCCATTCATCCTTGAAGTAAGGTCATAAACAACACTTTTAGCTAGTTTATCAAAAAACTCACTATTCTGAATACCCTTCGTCGTTTCCCCATCCTTTTCGTAAACAAATATGACATCTATGTCCGAGCTATAGTTTAGCTCCCTACCTCCCAATTTACCAAGCCCTACAACACAGAACTGAGAACTAGGTACACCATAATTGATGACAAGGTCATCGTAATTTATTTTCACTACCAGATGCACTACTGCATCTGCTAAATCCGAAAATTCTCTAACAGCTTCACCGAAACTAGAAATTCCTAACATCTCTCTAATTGCTATCTTCAGGAATTCCCTCTGCTTAAGATCGTTAAGTAATTTTAGGAACTTACTTTTTCTAGATTCTTGGAAAAACTCAGAATACGACAAAACCTCTTCCAAGAAGTTAATTTTATCAAAAGGAGAATCAAGATGCTTAAAAGAGTAATCAACAAACCCAGGATGTGCCAAAGCTACATCCCTTAGATATTGGCTGTAACCGAAAAGCTTTGAGAAAAAAGGTATATTCTCTTCAATAAGCCTCTCAGCCAAACTTGAATCAAAGTGAATTGATAAAAATCTATCAATATTATCAACAACTATAGAAGGGATAGGCGCAAAGTAAATTAACTTTTCCTTTAGCTCATCGTTCATAGATAAATTACAAATTTGGAGATGAGGGGATTTGAACCCCCGACCCCTGCCGTGCGAAGGCAGTGCTCTCCCGCTGAGCTACATCCCCTAAAGAAGTACCGTCTGATAAGTTACTAAATGTAGAAAAGAAAAAATCACCGTAGCAACACCCACAACATCCGAATACTCATCAGCCAAGCTTATAACCTTCTGCTTATCCTCAACAGAAATATTCACATACTGAAGTATAAAATGAGCAACTAAAACAAACCCACTCAAAGCCACCAAACTCGCCGGTATCAAAGCTCCAAATATAGTTAAGTCAGCCCCAGGAATGCCAACCTTAAAACCAAAATTAGGCGAAAATACATTCCAAACCCCTACTAACATCCCTAAAAAACCTATAGGTATGTCAATTTTCTCAATTCTGTTGAATACCCTAACAACATTATAATCATTATTCGAAAGCCTCTTTATCAAATCACGAGAAGCTATAAGCCCCATCAAAACACCAAACAACGAAAAAAGCACAACTCCAATCATGTAAGACATTATACAAATACCAAAACAAAAAACTCAAATATATCACTCTGTGCTGATTAGCACATTCTTAACAAAAAAGGCGTTTGGAAACTTCGCATCAAAGATGCTTCGTTTTCCAACAACAAAATAGAGATAACCTCTAGTTATACGCTACAAATTCTTTTCTATACTTGTCGTAGTTCTCTAATATCTCTTTTGCTTTTATTATAAACTCATCTTCTGGGTCATAAAGAGGTATGCCAGGTATCTCTCTAAGAGCTAGCGTTCTTATTATTCTTTTGTCAAGCACTATCCCCTTATCTCTCAAAATCTTATCTAGTTTATCTACATCCTCATTTGAAAGAGATTCCTTACCTTTCATATATTCCCTTATGTATCCTTCTTTTTCAACCTTTAATATGTTGGCCTGTACCTCTTCAGATAAATCAAAAGTCTTTACCTCAATATCAGGAGTTATACCAACCTTATCAGGAGTTCTACCTGAAGGCAAGTAGTACCTTGCTATAGTGAGTCTAAATCCTGAGCCATCTGGTAATTGCCTAACTGTCTGAACGGAACCTTTACCGAAACTCTTTTTACCTATTACTACAGCTCTATGAGTATCCTGTAAAACACCAGCCATTATTTCTGAAGCTGAAGCAGACCCTTCGTTTATGATTACTACCATAGGTACATCCAAAGGTATTATAGGTTTATTGCCCGAAGCGTAAGTCTTAGACGATGCACCTTCAATTCTCCCCCTAGTCTCAAGCAAAAGCCCCTTAGGAATAATAACATCAAGTATTCTTAAAACTTCATCAAGAAGCCCACCAGGATTGTATCTAAGGTCTATAATAACCCCCTTAACCTGCTTATCAGATTTATCAATCTCCTTAACTGCATTAACAAACGAGTCAAATGTTGTTCCTGAAAATTGAGTTATCTTTATATAAGCAACGTTTTCATTACCTTCACTTATGAATCCCCACTTCACAGTAGGAATATTTATAATCTCTCGCGTTAAAACTTTATCAAATATCTGGTCCCCCCTTCTTATTGTTATCTTTACCTTTGTACCGGGCGTACCTCTAAGTAGCTTAACTGCCTTATCAACAGGCATACCTTTAGTTGATTGGTCCTCAATATATATTATGTAATCACCTGGCTTTATACCCTCTCTATATGCCGGTGTACCTTCTATCGGTGAAACTACATATATATATCCATCCTTAGAAGAAATATGTATTCCTAAACCCCCGAACTTACCACTAGTCTCAACAGTAAGTTCTTTGAAATCATCCTCAGTCAAGAACGCAGTGTGAGGGTCACCTAAACTTTCTAGCATTCCCTTTATAGCACCTTGGAATAGAGTCTTTGCAGAGGTTTTATCCTCATCAACATAACTACTTTTTATCGTGTTGTAAACAGAGTTAAATATCTCCAAATAATAGTAATAATCATCATCCTTGTCGTAAATCCTACTTACAGCTCCCTTACTACCAAAAATAGGTGCAAAGGATACCACTAGAACAAAAAACAAAACAAGAACCAAAGAAACAAATATTATAACCTTCGAGTATTTCTTCATAAACTCCCACACTCCTTTCATGACAAGAAACCTAAAGAGTAATATAAAGTTATTTTTTAAATTTTTTCAAGTTGAGAGGTTACACCTCTCAACATTCTACAATGCTTAATAAGAAGCACTGTTATACACAGGTGCTTCAAGCACAAGGTGCTTAAAGCACAAAGTGCTTAAAGCACTTAATTAAAAAGGTGCTACTCATCACCTTTAAGTAGCCCCACCCTCCCACCCTATTTTATGAGGAGGGGTTTCACCCCTCCTCACTTCCTAGAATATTTGAATAAGAAAGTGCTATTAAGCACTAGCGCTATTAAGCACGACGTGCTGTTAAGCACCCAACCTATTTGATGAAGAGGAGGTACACCACTCTCTTCACTTCTCAGAGCAAGAGGTCCCACCTCTTCAATAGTTTAATATGAAAGCTATAAGCAAAGGTGCTTTTAGCACGAAGTGCTATTTAGCACAAAATTATCTTAAAATCAGTTTGATTAATTAATATGAAAAGATGTCAGGTAAAACAGACTTTTTAATTTAGTTAGATTCCTGAGAAGTAGATTCCGAAGGCTGGCCCCCTTCCGCTTTTGATTCTTCACTCACTGAAGGTAACTGCTGCTGAGCTGGTTGAGATACCTGAGTACCACTAGTTTTCCTCAACTGTTGTTGAGCACCAGAAGAAGGAACAGTAGGCACTTGTGATTTTTTTACAATATAATCAGAATAGCTAACATCAAGAATATTTGCTATCTCAACAATTTGTGCAAGTATATCCTTTCTGCCAGTAGAGTTATAAACATAAGACAATAACTCAAGTGCCTCTCTGTACCTACCTACTTTGCTATACGACTTACCTAAAAATTCATAAAGCTCCAAACTCTTATTCCCCAAGTACCTCGAAGCTTCAAAAGAAGCTACAGCTTTGTAATAACGTCCCGTATAATAATAGTTGACACCTATCAAGTAAAGTATTCTAGCATCCCCAGGATACTCAGAATTCATATTCAATAAAATGGCAAGAGATTTGTCGTACTTACCTGAAAGGAAATAAAGCTCCGCAAGCTCAACAGAAAAGTTTTTACTTTCCTGAGGAAATAGCTTTATAGCCTCAACGGTATAGTCAATAGCCCTAGGATAGTCTTTCAAATCATTTTTTAGAATCTTTATAGCCAAATAATAGAGTCTACTATCCCTAACACCACTAGTTATATCCTTGGTAACTTCATATAAAGCACCATTGATATCGCCCTTCAAATACTTCGAATTAGCAATCTCATAACTAGCATACCCAGAAACAGAAAATACAAGAAATATTCCAAAAAACAAAACCCAATTTTTCATATACATAATTTTAAATTTTCGGTAAGCAATTTAAAAACTCAATAATCTCGCCTACCTACCCTTCTAAAACGTATTTTTTGTTTATGTTTTCGCCTCATTAAGTACTCAAGCACTCCAACAAAAAGTTAGAAATGACAATCCTTGGGTCTATGTTGTAGACATAGACATTGTAGTAGCTTTCATCAAGTAGTTTCTGTAATTTCGTAAGCTTGGCTATGTTGTACTTCTTCAACTTCTCTCTATCAACCAAACTAAGAAACTCATTGGGGAATTCAACATCCAAACCCGCAATCTTACCCCTTATCAAAAGCAATGTATTAAGTACCTCACTGGATAAATCAAAAAACAGCTTTGTCAGTATTTCATCCTCAGAAAACTCATTAGCCACTTCAACAATACTTGAAGTATCACTAGAAAAAAAGCCCTTAGATACAAGCTTCTTTAATCTAGACCTAACATCATAAACACTATCAACAACTAAATTGTAGATTGAATAATACCTACCTTCATCAACATCAAAAGTATCCCCAAAAATACCCTTTATATCTAACCCCTTCAAATACATGAAATTGACTATAAAAGACCTGGACCTTATTGTTGGCAAAACCCTGTCAAGCTCATTAGTGATAAGAACAACAAAAGTATTATTCGGTAGTTCTTCAAGCACTTTTAAGAAAGAATTCTGTGCCTCAGTAGTAGCATTTTCAAACCCAGAAATTATAACAACCTTACCACCAGAAATAGAAGTCCTACTAACAAAATCTGAAACATCCCTTATGACATCTATCCCTACACTCCTTATCTTACTAACCTTCTCTACTACATCTTCTAAGCCCTCAAGAAACTTTTCAACTCTAGAAGTGTTTAAACTTTTCGTTCTTTTAAATTCATGTAAAAAAAGTATAGCATCTTCACTGAGTTCAACCTCAGTTCTCAACGAAGAAACAAAAGAAAAAAACCTCAAAAAAAATTCAACAAATTTATTAGCATTAGTTACATTGTTAATGAAAAACCTGTAATAAAGGTTATAGTCATAAACCCCATAAGCGTAAACATCAGGGTGGTTGAAAGGTATGAAACTTTCGTAATCTTTAAAAACTAAGTTATTGACCAGCTCTGAAGTAAAAAGTTTCAAGACCCCCTTCGGGCCATTGAATATGAAAGCACCTGATTTATGCTCTTTTACATAAGAAGTTATTATCTTCTCAACATCTCTGTTCAGGAGCATTCTAAAAACCAAAATTCACATACAGCGGCAAAGTAGAAAGCTTGTAAAGTACATCCTTAGGTATAAACAAAATACCAAACGATACAATGAAAATAAGAATAATAAACCCTATAACAAAAGCTTTCTCTATGTCAAAACCTGACTTTTTCTTATACACTGGAGGCATAAACTACACCTTAGTAAGAAGGTCTAACTTACCAGCCTTTAAGCACTTAGTACATATATGAACTCTCTTCGTAACACCACCAATTTTTATTTTCTTAACTTGTATATTAGGCTTCCATACTGCCCTTGTCTTCTTGTTTGAGTGGCTGACATTATGCCCAAACATTGGACCCTTACCGCAGATATCACACTTTGCCATTCCTAACCTCCCCGTTTCCCCGAAAAGTATATAAAAAAATAGAACTAAAATTCAATTTTCACTCCAGAACTTTCCTAACCTTAAGGTAAACATCTTTATCAGCCACTATCTCACCTAATACCCTTATATCCTCACCAACATACCCGTCCAAAAAGTTATCCATCTTAGCTTTCATAAAACCTTTTATTGATGAAGGCGTATCACCATGAACAACAAATACAAAGTTCGCACTACTACCAACTTTCTCAACATTTACTATTCTGCCTTTCCAAATAACAAACACACCGTTGTATAAGTTAGGTTTAGAGTTAACCTCTTCGTAAAGTGGCATCCAATCAAGAACTGTAGGTTCTTCCATAAAAGTTCTCAAAACCTCAACCTTTGCCTTAACCGATGGACTAGCATTTGAATTAAGTAAGTAATTAGCTATA
>JAPYWX010000104.1 GCA_028276145.1 Spirochaetota bacterium | reverse complement strand
AGCTTAAGCTCATTAAAAAGCTCACTTACCTGCCTATCAGTCAGAACTATCTCGTTAGTAAGTAACGGCGTAATCTCAACAAGCTTAGCATTACTCTCTACCTCAATCTTACCTATATTCTCAGAAACTACACTTTTACTTTGCTTAGAATAGCTAAAAACACCTAAAACATATGATAAACCAAAGTAAACTAAAAAACCAGCTAAAACAACTCCAAGAACTATTAGCAAATTCCTAACATTAAAAGCACTCTCTCCAAAGGCACTTTTAAATACTTTACTTAAACTAGCAAAAGAGAAAGAAAAAGATTTTCCCTTGACCTCCGGCAAGTTCAAAACTAAGAAATCTTTAGCCTTTAACTGCTTGATGACAATTTCAGGAGTAAGAGTTTTGTATTTTGAAATCTCCTCAAGGTTTGACTTTATTTTTCGTTTTACCTCCTCCGGTGCATAATATTCTGCATCCAAAAGCAAGTTTATACCTGCCGTCTTATTCCCCTTAGCTAACTCTATATAAGCAAGTGCATTAAGAAGTTCATAATCCTCAGGATACGAATCTAAAAGCTCGTTTATTATAAACTCGGCTTCTCTAAACCTACCTAGCCTTATCAAAGAGAAAACATAAATTTTATTGATAAGAACATCTATCTGATTTTCATCCAATTCGTTCTCTACTATATCAATAATCTCCCCTAACTTTCCTTCTTTGTAAAACAAAATTAGGTTATTTTTAGTTTTCTCTAAATCAACCTTAGCCATACTACAAGTTACTGATGAGATAATTTTCCATTTTATTTATAACCTCATCAAGCACGTCTATACAAATTTCATCTGCTTGCCTCATAGCAGTATCACTATCAACCTTCAAAACCTCAACGAAAAACCTATAGAGAACAGAAAAGTTATAATAAAACTTATCGGCTAACTCCTTCCCTTTCAGATTAAACCTGACAAAATCGTACTTCTCATAGTCAATATAACCCATGTCCTTGAGCTTTTTGAGAGTAGACGAAACAGAAGCCATGGATATACCTAGCTTAGTAGATATGTCCTTGACCCTAACTATACCTTTGGAATTTTCAATATCCAAAATAACCTTGAGATACTTTTTTAATCCTCTCGTTATTTCTCCAGATTCCCTAGACATAAAAAATATAATGAATGATAAACAATCTTAATTTAAATAAAATTTTTAGGATCTACATGAGGGCTACGCCCTCATGGTAGAAAAATTAATACTCAACCTCTAAAGGCAACTCCAATCCCTTCTTTATGAGCAATTCTCTAACCTTTGCTTTGAATTCTTCGTTAGAAATTCTTCTTATAGCACCTTCAATGAATCCGTAAACTATAGCCTTCCTAGCATCTTCCTGAGAAAGCCCTCTAGACATCATGTAAAATAGTTTCTCTTCATCAAGCTGAGTTAATGAAGCAGCATGCCCAGACTTAACGTCAAATGAGTCTATTTCAAGAGAAGGTACACTATCAGATTTACACTCGGAAGAAAGATGTAAAGAATGACCACCCAGAAAAGAATTTATGTGCTTTAGCCCTTTATCAACTTTGAGTACGCCATTAAAGTAAACCTTTGATTTATCATCTAATACCCCTTTGGTTATGACATCAGCACCCTGACTTAAATTACCATGCCTAATATTTGCTATAAGGTCATACCTCTGTGAATCATTTGTAAAGTAAATACAGGTATATTTGGTTTCAACATTATGACCCTTCATGAAAATTCTATTCTCCTCCCTTTGATAAAGAGAACCTAAAGAAACAGTATTAAACTCAATGTTATTATTGCCGAAAGGTACAACCTTCCTTGAAACAAAATATTCAGTATCTAAATCATTATTCTGTAAGTAATGGAAATTAACATTAGAGCTATCATTTACCAAAATTTCAAAAAACTCAAAAATGAATTTTGGTTCATCACCACTTGAAGAAACATTTTCAAAAACATTAACATCATTACCACTGTCAATATAAAGCATGTTGTAAAAAGCACCATTTCTGCCTTTGGTAAAAAGCTTATCAATGTTGATATTAACCTTGCCTATATCCTTAGGAATGTATACAAGAATACCAGCCTTGATGAATAATATTCCATACCCAAAGAACATTGAATCAGTAGGATCAATAATACTCAGAAAATTTGAATTAACAAAATCACTATTGGAAATAACCGAAAGGTACAAATCTTTCACGAAGAACCCAGCTTCTACCAAATTTTTTGATACCTTAACATTAACCTTTTCGTAATCCAAAATCTCCAAATCGACCTGATTTTCCGTATTCAAAACCTCAAAACCAACTTTAATTAGATACAAAGAATTATCGTAAGGTAATCTATTTGAAAAATCAACATTGTACTTAGGATTAGTCTTATCAATTATTGGTAGTTTCAAGCTGCCCCACTTTTCAAATTCATCTACAACACTCTGAATGACTTCTGAATAATATTTTGGCTTGTTTTCAAAGTGTGTTATGTAATCTCTAAACATAAATCCTCCTTAATAAATCACCTTTCTAGCGCCTGCATCTACTGCATCCTCTAACTCAAGTTCAATGAGCCTGTTCAATTCTACTGCATATTCCAAAGGCAAAGCCTTTGTAAAAGGTTCAATGAATCCGTTGACTATTGTAACCAATGCCTCATGTTCACTCAAACCTCTAGACATGAGGTAAAATAACTGTTCTTCACTTATTCTACCGGCTGTAGCCTCATGCCCTAAAGAAACTTTATCTTCATTTATATCAATATGAGGTACAGTATCAGACTTTGAGAGTTCATCAATAATCAGAGCATTACAAGAGGTGTGATTCTTAGAACCTACAGCGCCCTTCATAACTTTAACGAGACCTCTGTATATTGTTATACCGCCACCCATACTGATGGATTTGTTAGTTATCTTTGATGTTGTGTATGGTGCAGCGTGAACAACCTTAGCACCGGCATCCTGCACCTGCCCAGCATTGGCAAGAGCAATTGACAAAATTTCAGCCTGAGCACCCTTACCAAGCATATAAACAGCCGGATACTTCATCGTTAGCTTACTACCTAAATTACCGTCAACCCACTCAACTCTAGCATCTTCATAAGCGAAAGCTCTCTTCGTAACAAGGTTAAATACATTCTTAGACCAATTCTGTACAGTTGTATACCTAACATGAGCACCTTTGTGAGCTATTATCTCAACAACAGCAGCATGTAGAGAATTTGTAGAATACACAGGAGCAGTACAACCTTCTATATAATGCACACTTGAACCTTCCTCAGCTATAATGAGAGTTCTCTCAAACTGACCCATATTTTGAGTGTTTATCCTAAAGTATGCTTGAAGAGGAATATCAACACTAACACCTTTAGGAACATAAATGAAACTACCACCACTCCAAACAGCACTATTAAGAGCAGCAAACTTATTGTCGTTCGGTGGAACAACAGTACCAAAATACCTTTTGACTATATCAGGGTACTCTCTAACAGCAGTATCCATATCAGTGAATATAACACCTTTACTCTCCCACTGAGACTTAACATTATGATAAACCACCTCAGATTCATACTGTGCAGCCACACCTGCTAAATATTTTCTCTCAGCTTCAGGAATACCGAGCCTATCAAATGTGTTTTTTATGTAATCCGGCACTTCCTCCCAAGACCTACCCTGCTTATCAGTAGGCTTCACATAGTAGTAGATATCATTAAAATCAATTTCATCTAAATAAGGTTTATATCCCCATGTTGGCATTGGCTTACTTTGGAAAATTCTAAAAGCCTTCAACCTAAATTCTGTCATCCACTTTGGCTCACCCTTCATCTCAGAAATACGCCTAACAACATCCTCGTTTATCCCTTTATCAAACTTATAAACATAATTCTCTGGATCCTTGAAATCATATTTGACATAATCTAATTTCATCTGTTTAATCTCTTCTCTAGCCATAAACCCCTCCTACTAAACACTCACTTCCTTCAAAATCCAATCATATCCTTTTTCCTCAATCTCATTAGCCAGAGAATAGTCCCCTGTCTTAACAATCCTACCACCAACCATAACATGAACGAAATCCGGCTTAACATACCTCAAAATTCTAGAATAATGAGTTATTATAATAAATGACCTCTTACCATCATTTAATGAAGAAACAGCATCAGAAACAATCCTAAGAGCATCAACATCAAGCCCCGAGTCAACCTCATCCAAAATCACTAACTCTGGTTCTAACAAAAGCATCTGCAACATCTCAGACCTCTTCTTCTCCCCACCAGAGAAACCTTCATTAAGATACCTAGACAAAAAAGAATCATCCATCTTCAAGATTTCCATCTTTGATTTAACCAACTTTCTAAACTCAATCGGCTTAGGCTGAGAAAAATTAGAATCCCTGTATGAATTTATAGCGTTATACGCTAACCTTAGAAAATTTATCATACTAACACCGGGTACCTCCTCAGGATGCTGAAACGACATAAATATTCCCCTCTTAGCTCTCTCATCCGGCGGTAACTCAACAATACTCTCTCCTTTGAAAATAATATCTCCAGAGTCAACCTCATAAAGAGGATTCCCCATAATAACATTTGAAAGAGTTGTCTTACCTGAACCATTAGGACCCATTACAGCATGAATCTCTCCTCTATTAACACTAAGATTTATCCCCTTAAGAATCTTATTCCCTTCAACACTTGACTCCAAATCCTTAACAAGAAAGAAAATATCTTCCATAGAACCTCCTTCAAAAAAATTATAATAAAATCAATATGAAAAGTCAAACTTAATTTCTAAACAAAAACAAAGTTAGATTAATTTAACTAATATGCTAAAAGCACATCAATTTTAGTAGTCTTGCCATCTAAAATTTTAAGGGAGGCTGATGCCTCCCTTAACCTTAAGAAAAGTGCTGTTAAGCACTACGTCACTTTTAGTATTTCCACCCACCAGCCTTTACTTCATAGAGAGGCTCCGCTTCTCTATACTCTCCAGTGTTTTAATAAGCAGTGTCATTAAGCACATAGTGCTATTAAGCACGATGTGCTAAAAAGGTGCTACTCATCACCTTTAAGTAGCCCCTCTCTCCCACCCTATTTTATGAGGAGGGATTTCACCCTCCTCACTTCCTAGAATATTTGAATAAGAAAGTTCTATTTAGTACTAGTGCTATTAAGCACTAGTGCTATTAAGCACCCAACCTATTTGATGAAGAGGAGGTACACCACTCTCTTCACTTCCCAGAGTAAGAGGTCCCACCTCTTCAATAGTTTAATATGAAAGCTATAAGCAAAGGTGCTATTAAGCACAATGTGCTAGTAAGCACAACGTGCTATTAAGCACAAAGAAGTAGAAAAAATTTGTCCTTTAGGTATAATATTCTATTTATGAATTACATTCACTTGCCTGAGTTTAACAGGTTTATATTTAGTATCAATCTTTTTGGTTTACAGATTAATGCTACTTGGTATGGGTTTATGTATGCTCTTGGCTTTTTGATTGGCTACTTGTTTCTAATTTATTGGTCAAAAACAAAAAAGATAACTCTTACCTACGATGATATTTTTGACCTCATAATTTATGTCTTTTTTGGTGTTATACTTGGTGGTAGGATTGGATATGTTCTCTTTTACAACCTCCCATACTATATAGAGAACCCTTCAAAGATTTTTGCTGTGTGGGAAGGGGGAATGTCATTTCACGGTGGGCTTATAGGTGTCATTGTTGCTGTTTGGATTTACTCTTTAGTTAAAAAAC
>JAPYWX010000193.1 GCA_028276145.1 Spirochaetota bacterium | reverse complement strand
CCTTTGCTCATAAGCTTTCTATAAATTTAATAATTACTTATATACTCCGGCAAGTAGGTAGTTGTCGTGATTGAGGATTCTGTAAGGTATCTTGTCTTTTATTTTATATACTACCAATGTGTCACCAACATCTAGGTCTGATACATCTATTTTTATAGAATCTGGTATTTGTCTGGGGTCTACTAGAATTTTTAAATTCCAAGCTACTTTTCTGAGGACTCCTCCCACATTTGCTCCTTTGGGTATTCCTACGAATTCTATAGGCACCTTGACTGCTATCTTGTCACTTCCACTTATGTCTTGTAAGTCTACGTGTGTTATTTCTCTTGTTACAGGGTTAATTTGAACCTCTTTTACTATCACTTCGTATGATTTTCCCTCAACTTTTACTGTGAAAACTTTGTTAGTGCCAACATGGTGTAGCGTTTTTTCAAATTCTCCTCTAGGTAAAGAAACGAAGACATTCTCTTTACCTTTGCCATATATAACAGCTGGTATTAAACCGTTTTTTCTAAGTTTTTTACAACTTTCCTTACCTGTTTTGTCTCTTAGTTTGGCTTCTAGCACTAGGCTCATAAAAATCCCCCAAAGTAAGAAATATTTTAATCAAAATTTCTTGCTTTTATCAAGTTCAAAAGCCTGTGGCTTGTTGAGCCTAATGGCTCGTTAAGCCTGTAGCTCGTCATTAAAAAGGTGCTATTCAGCACATAAGTTTTTATCAAACGGTTTTAAATAATCATTCAAGATCAGACATATAATTCTGCCCCTATAATGATAATAATTGTTTTCGAGATAATAATATCATTTTAGGTAGATTGAATAGCAATTAGGAATTTTTACCTTTGCTTTGTATTATTATAATAAGGGGTGTAATATGCCTAGGAAGTCTAAGAAAAATATTAGTGATGAATTTTTAAATAATGTTGAAGAAGAGGGATTTCAAATTGTTGATCCTGAAAATTTAGAATCTGATGAAGAGAGCGAGGTATTAGATGAAGAGTTAGGTATTGATGAAGATAATGAGCATGAGGATGAACTAGTTGAAGTAAAGAAGAGTAAAGTTGATGATATATTTGATGGAATAGATGAAGAAGATGGAGCTATTGAGGAGAATAACCAGGCTGAAGGTAAGGAAGAAGAGGAAGAAGAGAATATTGACTTAGAAAAGGAAATAATGAACATTCCGGCAGTAAAAAAGATTATATCGATAGCATCTATAAAGGGTAAAATAAGTTATGAAGAGATAAACAATCTCCTTCCTGATGACTTTGATCCTGAGAATATAGAGATTCTTTTTGCCATCCTTAACAAGATGGGAGTAGAGATAATCGAGGACACGAAGGAAGAGGAGGATATAGATTCCAAACTCATAAACGTAGAGGATTTCGGTATAAATGATAATCCTCTGAGAATCTACATGAAGAAGATAGGTCATATAAAACTTTTGACACATGAGGAGGAGATACAGCTTACCAAACAGATGGAGGAAGGTAACAAAATAATATATGATGTTGCCTGTGAATCTGGTGTTTTGATATACGAGGTTAAGAAAGCTCTAGATAGAGCAAAAGAAAGTAGAAGTAAATTATACGAAGTGTTATCACTACCTAGAATATACAGTTTCTCACCGAAAGATAGAAAAGCTTTGTCTGATAGAATAAAGAAGCTAAGGGAAATTGTGACTTGGGGGCTGAGAAGGATAAAAGCTATACACGATAGCTACCCGATGGATGTAGTACCTGTTGAGGAGGTTGAAGAAGTAAGGAAAGTTCTATTAGACGAAATCAAGGGCTTGAATCTAAATATTGAACTCATAAAGAGAAGTGCAAACATGATACTTGAGTTACATGAAGAGACGAAGAAAAACCTAAAGATATTGAAGGATATAGAACTCAAGTATAACAAACCTGCCGATGAGATAGAGAAGATGGATGATCTAAGATATCTAGATGACTACTTCTTGTACGAAGCTGAGCTCACAGGTGATGACTTGATAACTGACATAGCGAGAATAAAGAGAGCGAAATTGTCCATAAATAAAACAAAGAGGCTACTCAACATAACGGATTTGGGAAAGCTTGATGAATGGGCTAATAGGGTAAAAGAAGCTAGGAATAAGATAACAGAAGCTAAGAATAAGCTGATAGAAGCTAACCTAAGATTAGTTGTTTCAATAGCTAAGAAGTATGTCAATAAAGGTTTGTCGTTGTTTGATTTAATACAGGAGGGTAATATTGGTTTAATGAAAGCTGTAGAAAAGTTTGAGTACAAGAAAGGTTTCAAGTTCTCTACTTATGCAACGTGGTGGATAAAACAAGGAATAACGAGAGCAATATCAGAGCAATCGAGAACTATAAGGATACCGATACACCTCATAGAGTATGTTAACGAAATAAAGAAGGCTGAGAGGGAACTAATGGAAGAACTCGGAAGGCAGCCAACCAGTAGGGAAATAGCCGATAAAATGGGCATACCTGAGTCAAAGATAATCCATATTCTCAACTCAATGAAAGACCCAATATCACTGGATAGCCCAACTACCAGAAACGATGAAGCGAGCATTGGCGACTTCATAGAGGATGTCAAGTCAGTAAATCCTTATGCTAAGACAATGAGTAATTTACTAAGCGAAGTGCTAGAAGAGGTTCTTGAAACATTACCAAAGAGGGAACAAAAAGTACTCAAAATGAGGTTTGGCCTTGAGG
>JAPYWX010000035.1 GCA_028276145.1 Spirochaetota bacterium | reverse complement strand
TCTACCGCTCTATTCTGTGATGTATATTTTTTATGGATTATTTCTGTTTATCGTTTCTCGTAAGGTTGGGCGATTTAGTCCTACAACCATTGTATTATACCCTTTTTTTGCTATGGCTTTTACACTCATTTTTATTCGTTCCATATTAGTAAAAGTTTTTCGATTAAAACTATATTGGAGAGGTAGGCAAATAAAAATATGACGACAGAGGGATTGATACTTATAGTTGCAAATTCGGTATTTTGGGTTGTTGTAAGTTTTGGATGGGGTTATTTATGTCATCTTATTCCTTTTAGTTTTTATAACATCAAAAATCCTATTTTTAAGAAGCGATTTTGGGAATTAGAAGGCAAGCTCTACGAAAAGGTTTTTTTTGTTAAGTATTGGAAAGATGTTTTACCAGAGGCTGGTGAACTAATCAAAATTCATCCTTTTGATAAAAAAAAGCTTAAATCAAAAGAAAAGTCTTATATCGAAAGGTTCATCATCGAGACATGTAGAGCAGAACTAGTGCATATTTTGATCTTTCTATCGACTCCATTTTCTTTTTTGTTTAACCCACCGATTGGAGATTATATTATGGCAGCTTATGGAATCTTGGCAAATATTCCTTTTATTATTATACAAAGATACAATAGAATTAGGCTTGTGAAAGTTTTAGAAAAAATCGAAAAAAAAGAAATGTACAAAAGAATTCAAAGAGCAGAACGAATTACTTTACAATAGTAAAACTCAATTAAGTGGTGCTTCTTTATATTGGAAGCTCTAAGTCTTTTTAAGAACGAAAGTATTTTATTTGGGTCATCTATAAAGTTACTCATTTTCTATTTCTAAAATTTTCGGATATATGACCTCTTCTTGTATATCTTGGTCAAATCTATAATCGTATGAGTAAACAATTCTGACTCTTTTATTCAAATTATTTCTTATTTTCTCTTCTGGTACTTCGCACAATACTTTGTAGTTTTCAATGAAGACATGTTTAATCTTTTCGTAGGCTATGTAGTTTTTTATTACCTCGTAACTTTCGAATATGGGCTTCATATCAGAATTAAGTGGCTCTAATAACTTTATCAACTTTCCGAACTTATCATAGAAATCTTTTATCGGTATTCTTACTAAAGCTTCTGGTTTTTCTGAGTAATTTTCGAAGTTCCTGTTTTTTATTAAGCTTACAAACTCTTCTAATTTTGTCTTTTCTATTACAAACCCGGCTGCTTTTTTGTGTCCCCCGAAGTTTGAAAAAAAGTGTTCCACCTCTTTTAGCAGTGAAAATACATTCCCTCTTTTGAATCTTGCAGAGCCAACCATTTTACCGTTATCTCCTCCTTCTCCAATCACGATTACCGGTTTATTTGTGTAGTTTGATAGCCTTGTGGATAGTAAACTTATAATTCCTTTGTTGGCATTCTCTTCTATTATGACTACTTCGTCAACTTTGCTTATTAGCTTGTTTACGAGCTCGTTAACTATTCTTATTTTTTCTTTGTTTAGTTCTTCTATTGCTGAAAAGATACGGTGTAATTTGTTGATATCTGTTTCCATTAGGAATTCAAGCATCATTTTGGCTTTTCCCATTCTTCCGGGAGCGTTTAAAAAGGGAATTACTTTCATTATTAGGTCAAATATTTTTACTTTATCGTCGCTAGATAGCGACGATAGAAGATATTTAATAGATTCAAATTCACTTTTTGTTATCTTTGATAGTGTACTTAGTACGAAGAACTTATTCTCTGCAACTATGGGCATGTTGTCTGAAAGAACCGTTAAGCCCACTAGTGGAGAATAGAGGTTTACGAATTTGTATATGTTGCTGTCATACTTTAGATGTATTGAAAATAGAAGCCTTTCTATGGCATTTGGGAATGATGGAGGTAATTCAAATTCTTCTAATAGTTTGCTAAAATCTTTACTTCTGTTTGTGAAATGTCTGTATATGTCACTTATGAATATTAGTTTCTCTATGATTTTCTTTGCGTCATTTATGTTTTTTTCAATAATCACTTTTTCGTTTAGGTCTCTTAGAAGTAAGTTGATTTTTGTATTTTTGCTTTTAACTTCGGTAATGTTGTACTCTTCACTTACGAAATTTCTTAACCTTGCTAAGTTTGAGTTTTCTTTACCTTCTTTGAGGTACCATAATTCTAGGTTTCTGTAGTGAAGATAAAGTATTATGCCTAGAATTAAGTAAAATGCTACGCCGCTTCCCGATAAGTATTCTTTGCCAACCTTATCCTTTTTTGGGTCAATTATTGAAAATGCCCACTTTGTTATTTCTGTGTCGTGATACTCGTGATGGTCCGTTATTATTACATCTATTCCATTCTCTTTTGCTTTCTTTACTGCTTCGGTGGCTGATATTCCGTTATCTACTGTTACTATGAGTGATATTTTGCCTAAGAACTCGTCAATGTGCTGTGGTAATATCCCATAGTCTTCATCTTCTTCAGGCACTCTAAAGTATATCTCCGATGAGGAGCTAAGAATTTTTTTAAGTCTTTCGAGAAAGTCTTTTAGTATGAATGTTCCAATTATTCCGTCTGCGTCTTTGTCACCAAAAATTAGGATATTCTCATTTCTTTTGATAGCTTTTATGAGTCTAATTACTGATTTTTCCGTTTCCGGGAAAATGTATGGTGAACTTATGGATGATATTGAAGGGGATAGGGAAAAGAAAATCTCTTCTTCGGAAAACTCTTTGTATATTTTCCTTACTATTTCCAGAGCTTCGTTGGATATTTCTGGAGGTACTCCGTTTTTGAGTAGGATATTTTTTATTGACTCTTGTAGATTGTTAAGAGAACTCATTACGAGAATTTTATTACAACTTTAGTTTGAGTATCAAAGGATTTATAGATATCTTCTCATTAGCCTATTTATCTTGCTTAGAAAATCCCTATCCTCTGGTCAACAATCGTTGTTTAAGAATAGTAATGTTTTACCTTTTGCAAGGTTTACAGCATCATTTAGGGCATTTACTTTATCTCTCTACGTTCTCCAAAGTTTAATAAGAAGTGCTAGTAAGCACATGTGCTATAAAGAACTAGGTTAAAACTTTTTTTGTAGTATGTTATCAATATTTTATATGCTTCTAGGTGAAGGGTTGTAGTCGTATATAGCGTTTAACAATCTTTCTAATCCTGTCAGTATGTTTCCTTCTGAGTTTGTTAGTGATATTCTTATGAATTTGTTTGTTTGGTTCGTTCCGAAGTCTAAACCAGGGGTTAGAGCTACGCTATATTCTTCAAGCATTTTCCTTGAGAATTCCAGAGAATCATTTATGAAGTTGCTTAGGTCTAGGTAAATATAAAATGCACCGTTTACTTTGTATCCTAGTTCTAAGCCTGAATTATTTAGGAAGTTTGTAGCTGTTTCTAGTCGTTTCTTGTATATGCTTACATATTCATCTAATTCGTTTATACATTCTCTCATACATATCTCGGCTAACATCTGTGATAAAGTAGGCGTGGATATTACTATGTTTTGAAGGAGTTTTTGAAGTGCTGGTATATACCTGTCTGGTACTACTAGCCAACCTACTCGCCACCCTGGCATTGAGAAGTACTTTGAAAAGCCATTTGATATTATCAGATTTCCATCGGCTGAGAAATATTTTATCGCGCTTGATTCTTTTTTAGGAATGCCAAATACTATTCCTTGATATATTTCATCAATTATTGTCGGTATTCCTATCTCTAGTATTTCTTCAACTAATTTCTGAGGGAGTACAACACCGCAGGGGTTTGATGGGGAAGCTATTATTAATCCTCTTGTTTTTTGGTTAACTAGATCTCTTAGTTTATCAATTTCCGGAAGGAAATTGTTATCTTTGTAAATATTTAGTCTAACGACTTCGCCACCTGAATGTAGTATGAAGTTAGGGTAGCAGGGGTAAGATGGGTCAGTTATTATGAATTCTCCGCCTTTGTCAAGGAGTATTGATATAATTAGAGCCATTCCTGTTGAACTACCGGGAACAGCTACAATGTTCTTCACTGGTACTTCTACACCATACTCTTTTAGGTAGTATTCTGAAATTGCTTCTCTTAGTGAGGTTATTCCTAGGCTTGGGGTATAACTCATTTTGTATTTGCTCAAAATCTCAGGTACTCTATCTAATGCCTTTTTGGGAGTTGGTAAGTCAGGTTCTCCAATTTCTAAATGTATTATTTCAACACCATGTTTCTGAATTTCCAAGGACCTCTCTAGTATGTCCATCACTATGAAAGATTTTATTTTTTCTACGTTCATAGAAAATGAATTATGAACTATGCCAAATCAGTCGTTCTACTACAGTAAGAATGTTGAAAAATTCCTACTGCCTGTTTCTTAACAGGCTAAGCCTGTTTCTTAACAAGCTAATGCTTGTTTTTTATTTAGAATAAGAATGTGCTTAAAGCACGATGTGCTCAAAGCACGAAGTGCTTTTAAAGCACCTGAAAAATTTTTTATAATTTTTATTGTGTTGAATTACTTTAGAAGTTTGCTTAGCATATTTGTTAGGGGGCAGATTTTGGATGTTAAGGAAGGGGATGTATTGTTTACTAATGGTAAAAAATCTCAGGTAGTTAGGATTAAGTATCCTGTTAAGTGTTCTTTCATTGTTTTGGGGAATTCTGGTGAGGAGTGTATTGACTTTGATTCAATAGAGCTACTAACTTTGAAAAAAGTTAAATATTCTTTATCGGAGGAGGCTCTGCCTCCTCGTATTGTTATAAATCCTCAGAACAATGTTTTATCTGTTTACCTTGCAGATGGTACTGTGCTTGTAGTTCCTAGAAGATTTGTAATTGATGTCTCAAGAACTATAATAAACAAAAATATTTCTACTCTTGAAACTTCGGATATTGAAAGTTTATTTAAGGAAATTTACCTTCTTTCATCTGGTATTCCTTGGGACATGGAAGATTTCATTTCTTACCTTGATGACAAAACAATTCAACTTATTTTTAATACTCTGCTTAAGAGTAACGCTATAAGTTATGATATGCTTGCTACGCTTATTGTGAGTTTGGGGAAGGTTGGAATGAAGATAAGAAAGAATTTGTCTACGAATGTTATAAATGAGGTGGACGAGATAAGTAAAAAGGAGAGTATAAGAGAGTTTAGATGGGTTAGGGAAGTTGATTTTATAACACGATTTAACATGAAACAGGTTTTTTCTAAAGAGAAGTTGGATATACCTTCATTTAGTTTGCTTTCTACGCTTAGGAACATTTCTAAGAGAGTACTTTTTGAAACTAAGTCTTCGGCTGCACAAATTTCAAAACTTCTAGAGAACATATACAAAAGAGGTAAATTGTACAATCTACTTAATTATGTGTCAAGAGTTACACTTGCAAAGGGTTTGGTTTTTGTTGATGATGAAGTTATAGAGCTATTCAAATCTTCTTTTTCGTCAAAGGGATTTAGTGAGCTCAGGGAGGATATAGAGTATTTTAGGAGTGTCAAGGATGATTATATTGATGATAGAATAGCACTTTTAGATGGGTGTAAAAGTGTAATATTTGATGAGTTGTATAAGAAAGGAGAAATAAGATTTTCTAACTTTATTGATCATATTGATAATGAGAAGGTTTTTTATGTCATAAACGAGGCATCTTTGAGGGACTTTTTAATTGTTTCTAAGGCTCTAAACGAAAAGCTTAGAAATTATCTGCTTTCTAAAGTTTCTGGAGTGATAAGGGACATAGTTAAGGACTTTATAAAAGGGAATATAAGGTTCCCATTCGTTTATGGTGACTCTGCTATTTCCGAGGCTATGTATAATGTCTCTAGGAGTATGTACTTTGTTTACAAGATGTGATTTTGGTTGGCTATAAGCAATTTTTAAAGGTTTGTGAAAACATTACGAACTTATTTATGGGGGCCAAGGATGGCTATACTTTCAAGTTTCCATAATATTGAAGTTGGTAGGAAGAGCCTTTTGGCTCATTCAGATGCTCTAAAGACAACAGGTCATAACATATCAAATATCAATAACGAAGAGTATTCTAGACAGATAGTACATTTGAAGGATTTTCATCCTATATATGATCCTTCCTGGAATAGAGAGACAACACCGGGGCAAATTGGTACTGGCGTTGTTGTTGAGGATATAGTTAGAGCTAGGGATACATTCATAGATGATAGAATAATAGCGGAGAGTGGCAATTTGGGTTTTTGGGAAGCGAGAAGGAAATTTCTTTATCAGCTACAGTTAGTGTACAATGAACCTGAGGGACCTAACATAAGAACAATGTTAGATGAATATTGGGAAGCACTACAAAAAGTGGCTAATGACCCAACGGAAATGTCAAGTAGGGTAGTTTTGGTCGAGAAAGCTAAGGCTTTAGCTAGTCAGATAAGACATGATTATTTGGCTATATCTCAGCTTAGGGAACAAGCAAATGAACTTATAAAGCAAAGGATAAACGAGGTAAATGGCTATATAAGGGAGATAGCACATCTTAATAATCAAATACAAAAACTTGAGGCACTAGGTGATAATCCTAATGATTTGTACGATAGAAGGGATGCTTTGATAGAAAAGTTATCAAAAATAATGAACATAACAGTAGGTAGAAGTGATAAGGATGAGTTCATAGTGAAGGTAGGTAGCGAAATACTTGTACAAGGTAGCTTTTATCATGAGCTTATTGGTATGCCGAATAGCAAAAACAAAGGTTTTGTTGATATCTATATCGGTTCTACTGAAAGAAAGTTACAAATTTCGGATGGTGAGCTTTTGGGGCTTCTTTATGCTAGAGATGTTGATTTGCTTGCTGATTTGAAAAGGTTGAATTCTTTAGCTATCAATTTGATTGAGTCCACGAACGAAATTCACAGGGATGGTTTTGGTTTGAATGGTGTTACAGGTGTAGACTTTTGGGTAAAAAAGTCTATAACACCTGACCTTAGAGGTAATTATGATTACAATCAGGACGGAGTTTTTGAGAAGACGGCTATATTCAAGATTTCTGGTACTGAGAAACTTACGGAAGATATGTTTATTAACTCCGCAGGAGTTATTAACTTTGGTCCTAACTATCCCGGTGGACCTGACATTGTTGTTCAGTACAATGAGAATGACACAGTGAAGGATGTAATAGAGAGAATCAACAATTCAGGTGCCCATGTTGTTGCTTACCTCAATCACAGGGGAGAATTGACACTTAAGGCTAAGGCTTCAGAAGACCCGAACTATCCTGATTTTGTTATAAGACGTATAAGTGATACAGGTAATTTCTTAGTTGGTTTCGCTGGGATACTAAACAATTCTGGTGAGATTAACGCTTTTGATTGGAACAATGTTGAAGGGCTTGTACAGATAAGAGGCACTACGATAAATTATTCTGTTGCTCCGTTTGATGACCCTGCTGCTTGGATAGATGTTAATCCTCTCATAGAGAAGGACCCTAGGCTTATAGCTGCCGCTGGTGGTAGAGACTTAAATGGAGACCGTATTCCAGATACCAGTAATGGTGTAGGTGATAACTCTAATATCCTTCTCATTGCCGGGCTTAGGGATAAGAAAGTTATGATTGAGAAGGATTCAACATTCCTAGAGTATCTTAAATTCATGGTAGGTGATGTTGGAACTAGGGGGAATGTTTCAGAGGTGGCTATGAAAAAGCAAGAATTAGTTATTCAGAACCTTAAGAAACTAAGGGAAGCAGTTTCAGGTGTTAACCTTGATGAAGAACTTACAAAGCTTATTTCGTATCAGAGAGCATACGAAGCATCAGCAAGGTTTATAACATACATTGATGCAATGCTTGATACTATAATAAATAGAATGGGTACCGTTAGGTAGACTTTTTAGTTGATTCTAAATACTTTTGAAACTTTTCTCTTAGCCTTTTTAAGCTCACTCCTACATTACTTATTGAGAGATTTAGAAGTTTAGCTACATCAGCATAGCTACAAAGGGTATTTAGCGAATTGAGTTTGTCTATGTACTTCTTGTTTTGGGTGCTTTGAATTTTTTCTATTATTTTCTTTCTCGTTTCATACTTTTTCTGTACTCTTTTTAGGATTTCTTCATACTCTTTGAGGACATGTTCTATTGGTTTTTTGGTGTATTTGCTTATCAGAGTTAGGTCATCTGGGGTGAGCTCAAAAGTGAAAACTTTTATGATGAGTTTTGAAAACTCATCTAAAGAGTTAAAAAACGATATTGCTGACTCTAATTCTTCGTCTTTAATGCTTTCTCTGTGTTCTTTTTCATCGGTATTCAGAAGCAAAGTGAAGATGCTTATGTCCTTTAGCTCTGACTCGTACATGACTCTTAGCGTTTTTCTTTTCTCTTGTAGTAGAAAGTTTTTGTAGTGGTTTATTAGTACTGAGGTTAGGTAAGTAGAGAACTTATAGCCTTTGTCTTTGAAGTTTAGAATACATGACTCTAGCCTCTCCATGAAGTAAAGATAAAATTCACCTGCTTCGTCTGGTGGTTTGTTGTAAACGATTAGAGGAAAGTTGTAAACATATAGAGATATTTCTTTTATTATTGCGTTCAGTACTGATTGGTTGCCGTTTTGGTACTCCGATACTAGGTATTTGATTTTCTCTTCGTCTAGTTTTGACATTTTAAGAAATTTTAATGAAATTTGTATTTTGAGAATTTTTTCATTTCTAGTTCTACTTCTTTTTTCTTTATGTCTTCTCTCTTGTCGTGTAACTTTTTACCCTTGGCTACAGCAATTTCTACCTTTGCCCATCTACCATTTTTCAGGTACACTTTTGTTGGGATTAAGGCATAACCTTTTCTAGTGACTTGTCCGAATATTCTATCTATTTCTTTCCTATGGAGTAGTAGCTTTCTTTTTCTATCTGGGTCGGGTCTAAAGACACTGGATGATGGATACGGTGATATGTGCATGTTATGAACGTAAACCTCGCCGTTTTCTATTAAACAGAAAGCGTCATCTATGTTCACTCTATGGTCTCTTATGGATTTTATTTCACTACCTTTGAGTTCTATGCCTGCTTCGTACGTATCAAGTATCTCGTAATTTTTCTTTGCTTTTCTGTTCGTTGCTACTATTTCTATACTCATAAAAGATTTATGAAAAAGGTTACCGAAGTATTTCAAGTTAGCAGGCTACTATCTTGATTTTAAATAAGAGTGCTATTTAGTGGTCTCAACTACTTGTTTTATCGTTGGAAGGCTTCGTTTCTCAACATCTGAAAAACTTGAAAAATTTTGGTTAATTAAAATAACATATTTGCACAAATTTGCAAATATATTTGGAGGGTTTTAGTGTCTAACTTGAGTGAGTATGCAAAAATTTTTAGAGTTTTGGGGCATCCTGATAGGATTAGGATACTTAGGGTTATTAAGGAATTTGGGGAGGTTTATGTTTGTGAGTTAGTTGAGGCTTTAGGTATTAGTTTTTACTCTGTTTCTAAGCATTTGAAGGAATTAAGATTTGCGGGACTTCTTAAGGAGAGTAGGAGAGGCAGGTTTGTAATGTATTCTTTTTCAGAGCTAGATGAGGCGAAAAGAGGCTTTATTTGCTGTCTTTTGTCAATTGATGATTCTATTATTTCTGAGGACATAGAGAGGTTTAAGGTGGTGACTAGGAGCAAAAGACCTATTTGTTTAGAGGAAGTTAATGTTGAAGAAAACAAAGAAAAAGATATAAAGGGGGTGTGAGATGAGAGCGTTTCTTGAGAAGTTTCCAATATCTATTTTTTCGGTTACTATGGGTACGTTTGGTACGGCTCTTTTGAGTTTGAAGATGGGGTTACCTTATTCGAATGTTTTATACCTGTTTTGGGGGTTAACAGGTACCATTATTTTTGTTTTGTCGCTTATAGTATATCTGCTTAAGGTTGTTTCTGTGCCAAATGCTGTATATAAGGAGTTTATGCATCCTATTTCACTACAGTTCTTTGCTACATTTACGATAGGGGCAATGCTTCTAAGCAAGTTTCTAAGCAGCTACTTTAGTTGGGGAACTTTGTTGATATTGATATTTACTGTTTTTCATTTAATTCTTACTCTTATGATTATGGCTCAGTGGATAAGGCAAACTTCATTTGAAATTCATCATATGAATCCTTCGTGGTTTATTCCTATTGTAGGTACTGTGATTGGTCCTCTTGTTGGTAAAGATGTTTTGCCTTTATGGTTTAATGTTTTTCTCGTTTCCGTTGGTACCTTCTTTTATGTTGTTATTGGAGCCATACTTATGTATAGGATTATCTTTCACCATCCTTTACCTGATAGATTGGTGCCTACTTTTGTAATATTTATTGCTCCTCCTTCTGCTATAGCGATAACGATATCTTATCTTCTAGGTGTTCAATCGTACTTGGGTATATTTTTCTACGGAATTGCTGTTTTCTTCTTGATGCTTCTTTTGTTCTTGGTGGATATGTTCTTTAAGCTTAAGTATGAACTTAGCTGGTGGGCGTATACATTTCCTGTTGCCATATTTGGCAATGCTACGATGACATTTAAAGAAATACTACCATGGTTGAATTGGTTAGGAATAGTTGTTTATGTTGTGCTTAACATTATAGTGTTTGGGCTTCTTTTTGTGACTTTGGCTAGGTTGATTAATGGTAAGCTTTTTGTTGAACCTGCGCCTAAAGTTCAAGAAAACGGATGATTTTGTATGTAGAAATAATTTTCTTTTGTGCTTTAAAATTCCTTTAAGGAGGGTTAGGTATGTATAAGGTTGTTATGGTTAGACATGGTGAGAGTGTTTGGAATAAAGAGAACAGGTTCACTGGTTGGACAGATGTTGACCTTTCTGAAAAAGGAATAGAGGAAGCTAAGAAAGGTGGTAGGATTCTTAAGGAAAATGGCTATGTTTTTGATGTAGCTTTCACTTCAGTTTTGAAGAGAGCTATAAATACTTTACATATAATTCTTGCAGAGATGGACTTACTTTGGATACCGGAGTACAAGCATTGGAGATTAAACGAAAGGCACTATGGTGCTCTACAGGGTCTAAATAAGGCTGAAATGGCTGAGAAGTACGGCGAAGAGCAGGTGAAAATATGGAGAAGGAGTTATGATGTGCCACCACCACCTCTTACAAAGGATGACCCTAGGTATCCCGGTTATGACCCAAGGTACAAGGACTTGAAGGAGGAAGAGATACCTTTGTGTGAGAGCCTTAAGGATACTGTCGCTAGAGTCTTACCTTACTGGAATGAAGTTATAGCACCTACTATAAAGGAAGGTAAGAGAGTAATAATCGTAGCTCATGGTAATAGCCTTAGAGCTTTAGTTAAGTACCTGGATAATATCTCTGACCAGGATATAGTTGAAGTTAATATACCTACGGGTATACCTTTGGTTTACGAGCTTGATGAGAATCTTAAGCCAATAAACAGGTATTATCTTGGTGATCCTGAGGAGGTTAGGAAGGCAATGGAGGCTGTTGCTGCTCAAGGAAAAGCAAAAAAGTAGAGTATGTTTTATTATGATATAAATCTTTACAATGCTGCTAGAGTAGTTTTTGAAAATACTCTTCTTGAGGATACTAATAATAATGATCTTATTTCGTGGCTAGTTCCGAATAAAAAAGCACAGGCGTATATTGTTGCTAATAACCATGGTGTTTTCGTTGGTGAGATTTTTGCTATTGTTTTGGAGAAGCAATTTGACATAAAGTCTTGTAGCCTCAAGGATGGTGAATTTTTTGTACCTGGCACGAAAATTTTTAACCTTGAAGGCAGTGCTAGGATGCTACTCTCAGTTGAGAGGTCTCTTCTTAACATTCTAACAATACTTATTTCCGTTGCTACTACTACCAAAAAGCTTGTTGATGCTACAAAGGGGAAATTTAGAGTTCTTGATACTAGGAAAACTATACCTGGGCTTAGGTATCTGCAGAAGTATGCCGTGAAAGTTGGTGGAGGGGTTAACCATAGATTTGGACTATATGACATGGTAATGATAAAGGATAATCACATTGCCGTCTTTAAGGGTGATATAGTCAAAGCTGTAAAGATGGCAAAAGAGAATTTCCCGATGCATAAAGTTGAAGTTGAATGTGATAACTTTGAGCAGGTCAAGCTAGCAGTTGAAGCTGGAGCTCACATCATAATGCTTGACAATATGAATGTTGAAGAGATAAAAAGAGCTTCGGAATATATAAAGTCAGTCAATCCTGAGATTATAGTTGAGGCTTCCGGAAATATTGATGAAGAGAAGATAAGAGAGATTGCGGAGTCTGGAGCACCTATAGATTTTGTTTCAACAAGTAAGATGACTATGAAGTACGATGTTGTTGATATAAGTTTTGTTATTGAGGGGTAGTCTATGGAACTTGGTATTAGAGGTAAGGTAGCTTTAGTTACTGCTAGTAGTAAGGGTATAGGTTTCGGTATAGCTAAAGCTCTAGGTATTGAGGGAGCTAAGGTTATTATATCATCAAGTAATAGTGATAATCTTAAGGTTGCTAAAGAATCACTTGAAAAGGAAGGAATAGATGTTGAGTCTTTTGTTTGTGATTTGAGCAAGCCTAGTGAGGTTGATAAGTTAAGTGATTTTGCCTTAGTAAAGTTTGGTGGTGTTGATATTTTTGTTTTTAACACTGGGGGACCTAAACCTGGGGATTTTTTTGATGTTGGTTTAGAAGATTGGTATAATGCTTTTGAGTTGGTTTTGATGTCGGCAGTTAGATTGACTAAAGCATTTTTGCCCGGTATGATTGAAAAGAAGTGGGGTAGGATTGTTTACATGACTTCAGTTTCTGTCAAAGAGCCTATTGATGGACTTATTCTTTCTAATGTTTTTAGATCTGGGGTTAATGCCTTGTCAAAATCTCTCTCTAGGACTATTAAAGTTGATAATGTG
>JAPYWX010000034.1 GCA_028276145.1 Spirochaetota bacterium | reverse complement strand
CTCTCTTTATGGCTATCTTATTCCTATAAAGCTCAAGCCCACTAAGTTCCTTAACAACTCTTATACTAGTAGCAACAAAAGCCAATATTACCTTTGGATCCATAATACAATTATCTTAAACAAACTTATTATACTTTACAAATTAGTAAAAACAAAACTAAGAGAGGCTACGCCTCTCTCTCTCCTACTTTATCCCTGGAACATTATCATGTTTGCCATCAAGTTACCGTGTTTATTATGTTTTTCCTGACCGATGAAACACCCTTGTTCACCAAACGTAGCAGCTCCGACAAAAGGTGTATTACCCATGTTAATCCTGTATTCTTCCACAACTTTGTCAATATCATCAAGTATAGCTCCAACGCAGCCACCGCAATACACAAATATAGCACCTGAGAGTTTAACTCTACCCTTATCTACACCTAAAGCCCTCTCAATAACTTGCCTAACCCTATCCACCAAAGAAGACTTATACCCTTTCATCAAAACTATTTCATCCCCTTCCTTAAACTCAGTGAAGAAAGACAGAGCTTTTTCCTTTGGAAGAACTTGATGCGGATGAGAAAGCAAATACTGTTTTATCCCCAAAACCTCACTTATTACTCTACCAACTGGATTTAGAGTAGTTGCCCCAAGAATAACACCTCCCTTATCCAGGTAATCACTTATAATTCCACCCGTCCACTCATTATAAACGATGGCAGCGGGTCTACCATCTATTTCGTAGACTATTCTACCACTAGCCTTAGTGACTTTACCTTGATGTGGTGTAGGTAAATATCCACTTAAAAATGCCCCGTATATCTTCTTAGAGTGCTTAAACCCCACCAGCAAAACTCCCTCTTTTATAATCGTATCGTTCTTGAAAATAAACCATTTACCAGAAATGTCGTCATCTCCGGCACTTCCACCATAAACCCTTACATTACCATCAAAAACTTTTTCAATACCTTCTATTACCTTCTCTTCAAAACCTGGCGTAGCATGCATAAGTATAACATCAGGAACACCAAAATTCTGCTTCATCTCTTTACACATATTTTCAACTTTTTCTAAAGCATTAGACTCATTACATTCAGCTATAACGGAATAAGCCGAAACACCATCCTCTTCGTAAGAAGCCAGGAAATGTGCTCCCCTAATAAACCCCTCAGGCGTAAAAACCCCCTTAAAAGAGCTACATCCAAAAACCTCCACTTTTTCATTAATACTCCTTATTTTCTTCATCACTTCCTTCATATCAACATCAACTGTAACATAGCAAACTGCCCAGTTTGCATTCAAAAGACTAGAGATATTATTTAAACTTACATACCTCATAAAAACCTCCTAATCCTAGCTAAATTATCAACCAATGTAATAAGTATTTCAACAATTTCCGACTGCGTTGAGAAATTCACAGGCTAGTGCCTGATTCTTAACAGGCTAATGCCTGATTCTTAATTTAAGAATGTGCTATAAGCACCCCGCCCTTATTATTGTAGAGAGACTTTGTCTCTCTACACTCTCTAGAATACACGAATTAAGAAAGCACTACTAAGCATCCACCTTAATTGATACAGAGAGACAAAGCCAATCTATACTCTCTAAGACAATAATAAGGTGCTATGAAGCGCAACGTACTACTAAGCACAACGTGCTACTAAGCACTACGTGCTATGAAGCACAAAGTTCTATTAAGCTACCCACACACCCTAATTAATTGTAAAGAGATTTAACCTCTCTTGAATCTCCAATTAATAAGAGAGTGCTATTAAGCACAACGTGCTATTAAGCACACCATTTTTATTGTAGAAATGATACGCATTGTAGATGCTGCGCATCAAAGATGCCACGCATCAAAGATGCCACAAATTTCCGCACTCTTAAAAGGTTTATCAAAAAATAGTTCTTTCCATTAAGTTAAAGCACAATATTTTTTCAAAACAATCATTCAGAATTAATACTTTCAGTGTCAATACTTTTTAAAGTTTCCTTTGCTGCCTCCTGTTCTGCAGCTTTTTTTGATTTGCCCTTACCAACACCATATCCCTTACCACCTATGTTAACCTCAACAACATACTCCCTAGCATGATCGGGACCCCTGACTTCCTTTACATTGTATTCCGGATACTCACCAAACAACTTGACAGCTAACATTTGAAGCTTACTTTTATAATCTCTACTACCCTCCTTGATTCTTCTTTCTACAATATCCCTAAACAAGTTCAAAACCATCTTTTCTGCCTCAAGTATGCCATTAGAAACTAGGTAAGCACCTACTATTGCTTCAACAGTATTTGATATTATAGTCTTAATCCCCCTGTCACTGTACTTAGTAATAGGTGGAAAGGACAAAATATAATTTTGTAAAGCCAACTTATCACCTATGTCATACATAACACTTCTACTAACTACGTCAGATTTTATTGATGATAATTCTCCTTCGCTAGCATTAGGCAAAAAAAAGTATAAGTGCTTACTAATAACCATTGATATAAAAGCATCGCCTACAAACTCTAACCTTTCATTACACATTGATGAAGGCAAGTTATTAGCTTTGGTATACGATTTGTGAATAGTAGCTATATGGAGAAGTTCTAAATCTTTTATCCTAACGCCTATCTTAGCCTCAAGTTCTTCCAGCTTTTTCTCTCTATCACTCGGCAGATTTGTCCTTCTCAGAAAAACCATACCTTAACCTGTCTTCTATATCTTTAACTCTCTTGAGCAACTCTGGTAACTTCGTTTCAGCAACAAAGATTCTCTTTTGTTCGAGAGCATCTCGTGCAGGTATGCCAAGAAGAACCTTGTTAGGTGGCACTTCTCTGTCTTCCACTCCAGCCTTAGCCATTATGACAACATTATCACCGATTTTCGCATGGTCAACAATACCTGCCTGCCCTGCTATTATCACATTATTACCTATCTCTGTACTGCCAGCAATACCAGCTTGAGAAACGATTATCACATTTTTACCAATCTTGACATTGTGAGCTATTTGGACAAGATTATCTATCTTAGTGCCTTTGCCAATAACAGTTTCACCGATAAACGCTCTATCAACACAAGTGTTAGCACCAATTTCAACATCATCCTCAATAACAACCCTACCAATATGAGGTATCTTATAATGTTTACCTTCCTTATTCACATAACCAAAACCATCACTACCTATAATACTACCAGCGTGAATTATAACATTATTGCCTATTACAGTGCCCGGATATATGACAACATTAGGTTTCAAAACAACGTTATTACCTATAATAGAATTATACCCAACAAAGACCCCAGAGAAAATAACTGTGTTATCCCCTATCTCAACGTTATCTTGTATAGTCACAAAAGGCATGATAGTGACATTCTTTCCTATTTTGACATTATCACCTATATATGCTTTATCAGAAATTCCTTGAAAGCCAACATTTTGATAAGGATTAAAAAGTTCAGCTATCCTTGCAATTGCAAACTTAGGGTCATCAACTCTGATTAACGTTTTACCCTTAAAATCGAAATCATGGGGCACCACTATAGCTGAAACCTCTGTTTTTAAGGCTTCTTCGTACTTTTTTTTATCTACAACAAAAGTTATTTCCCCCTTTTTCCCTCTATCATACTCGGCAAGCCCAAAAATCTCTTCACTAATGTTACCTTCAGCTACCCCACCTACAAAGTTTGCCAAAGCCTCAACCGTAAATTTCATAGAAACCCCTAGTATTTATTTTTCGTAGCCTCCTGCGTCTTAATATAGGAAGCCAAATCAGAGGTAATATCAGACCCTGGGGAAACAAACAAAATCTTTCCGGTACTTCTCTCTATTATCAACGTATATCCCTTCTTTGTACCATAGTCCCTTATGTAATCAAGAACATCCTTTATAACATACCTCATAAGATTATTTCTCATGTTCACTATCTCTTTGTTAACCTTCTCAACTTCATTTCTGTAAGATTCCACCTTCATGTTGTACTCATCAGAGAGCCTTTTGTATTCAGAATAAAGAGAATAATCAACATAAGAATTTGTACTTTCGTTAGTTGATTTAACAATCTTATTGGAAATTTCCAATAAGTTTTTCCTAATAGAATTTATCTCTGCATCCATACTAGACAATCTAACCCTGGCTTGGTCTTTGTAGTTATTGAAATCTTTCGCTATATCCTTACCCTCAAGGAAAGCGTCAACGATGTCATCTATGCTAACTATACCTATCTTCTCAACCCTGTTATAAGCGCCATAAGATAATAAAGCAAACGAAAGAAGTAAAGTACTTACCAATACCAAAACTTTCGTTCTCATACCCTCCTCCTTCTTGTATTATCAAAGTAAAAAAAGACAAAATACAAAAAATAAAAATTAGCGAAAACTTTACGAAAGTTTTATATATGATATTCTCAACATCAACAAGAGACGGTAAATTTTTAGACCTAATAAAAAGAGACTTAGATGCAGTAATGATAAGACATAACGTAATAGCCGATAATATAGCAAACGCAGATACTCCAAACTTCAAAAGAGCGGAGGTCAACTTCGAATCAGAACTTAAAAGAGCCCTAGACTCAGAAAAAGGTCCCGAATACCCCACCAAAATGACTCACCCCAAACACATACCATTTGAAGAAGTGATAGATTACCGAAAGGTAAAACCAAGAATAACAATAGACTACGACACTTTCTATAGAAACGATAAAAACGGAGTAGACATAGACAAAGAAATGGTAGACTTTACAAAGAATGCTATGAGATATAATCTACTAATAGAAATGTACAACAGAAACATAAGAAAACTAGAAATGGTTATGAGGTCAACAGCATAAACCAATTTGAATAATCCTATAAACTTAGTATAAAATTTCTCTACATCCTTTAGGAGAAAAACGATGAGAAGGAAAGGAACCTATCTTTTTACCTCAGAATCTGTTACCGAAGGACATCCTGACAAAATAGCAGACCAAATATCTGATATGGTACTCGATGAATTTATAGCTGGAGACCCATATTCAAGAGTAGCTTGTGAAACTGTTGTAACAACAGGATTAGTTTTTGTCACTGGTGAAATAACATCTAATATCCACAAGTTTGACTTGGATGAAAAAATAAGAGAGAAAATAAAAGAAATAGGTTATACTGACAGTGAAATGGGATTTGATTATAAAAGTATAGGTATAATTTCTAGTATCAAAAAGCAATCGCCTGATATAGCTATGGGTGTTGATACCGGTGGTGCTGGAGACCAAGGAATGATGTTTGGATACGCAACAAGCGAAACTCCTAATTTCATGCCATTGACAATAGACCTAGCACATAGGATAACAAGAAAACTAGCGGAAGTAAGAAAAACAGGGAAAGCTCCATTTCTAAGACCTGATGGTAAAAGCCAGGTTACAGTTGAATACAAAGATGGTGTACCTATCAGGGTAAAAAATGTTGTCGTTGCAGCGCAACATACAGAAGATATATCCCTAGAAGAACTCAGGGAATTTATCATAGAAAAAGTTATAAAAGAGGTAATACCTTCAAACTATTTAGACGAAGATACTGAGTACTTCATAAACGCAACTGGAAGATTTGTGATAGGTGGACCTCATGGAGACTCTGGCCTAACTGGTAGGAAGATAATAGCAGATACTTATGGTGGTTGGGCTAGGCATGGCGGTGGTGCGTTCTCAGGCAAAGACCCTACAAAAGTTGATAGAAGTGCAGCTTACATGATGAGATACATAGCTAAAAACATTGTAGCATCAGGAATAGCAAAGGAATGTGAAATACAGGTAGCTTATGTCATAGGAGTATCTCAACCAGTTTCTTTAGTTGTAAATACCTTTGGAACAAGCAAAGTTGACGAAGCAGAAATTGAAAAAGCTATATGGAAAAACTTCGATCTAACACCGAAAGGCATAATAGAATACCTCAACCTTAGAAGACCAATATATCAGAAAACCTCTGTATACGGACACTTCGGCAGAGACCCAGAAAAAGAACCAGAGTTCACTTGGGAAAAGACAGATAAAGTTGATGTTTTTAAGGCTCTACTATAACGACTTAAGGAGGGAAATATGAAAGAACTAGACGCAAACACATTTGATAAAGCAATCCAAGAAGCAAAAATTGCTCTCGTTGACTTCTGGGCTGATTGGTGCGTACCTTGTAAAAGAGTCGCTCCCATTTTAGAAGAACTTTCAGAAGAGTACAAAGGGAAAGTCGAATTTTTCAAACTAAATGTTGATGAAAATCCTGAAATAGCATCAAAAATGAAAATCGTAAGCATACCAACAATGATAATATTCAAAGATGGAAAACCCGTAGACAAGATTGTCGGAGCACTACCAAAACAAAGCATAAAGGAAGCAATTGACAGGAACCTAGAATGAGAAAAGGCTGGTTTGGGAACTTTGGCGGCAAGTATATCCCCGAAGTTTTGGTACCAGTAATAGAGGAATTAGAAAAAGCCTATTACACAATAGGCAAAAGTAAAGAATTCAGGAAAGAACTTTGGTATTTACTCAAAAACTACGCTGGTAGGCCAACCCCTCTATACTTTGCTAAAAACCTTTCAGAGTATCTTGGCGGAGCCAAGATATACCTAAAGAGAGAAGACTTGCTACACACTGGAGCACACAAGATAAACAATTCCCTAGGGCAAGTACTACTTGCCAAAAAGATGGGAAAGAAAAGAATAATAGCTGAAACAGGAGCAGGACAGCACGGTGTAGCAACTGCTACAGCTTGCGCATTACTCAACCTAGAATGCGTAATATACATGGGGAAATTAGACGTAGAAAGGCAAAAACCAAATGTTTTTAGAATGAACATATTAGGTGCAAAAGTTGTACCAGTTGAAAAAGGAAGCTGTACATTAAAAGATGCAATAAACGAAGCAATGAGAGATTGGATAGAAAATGTTGAAACTACACTCTATGTTATAGGTTCAGCAGTAGGTCCACACCCATACCCCACAATGGTAAAGGATTTCCAATCAGTAATTGGAAAGGAAACTCTGAAGCAAATAATGAAAATAGAAGGTAGGCTACCTGATAAGGTGATAGCATGCGTTGGTGGCGGTAGTAACGCTATAGGAATTTTCGCTCCGTTTATTAAATACAAAGAAGTAGAACTCATAGGTGTAGAAGGTGGCGGTAAATCACCTAAACTTGGAGAAAACGCAGCAACACTCTGCTTTGGTAAAGTTGGAATATTGCATGGTGCAAAATCATACTTGCTATACGATGAAAACGGGCAAGTAGTAGAAACTCACTCAATATCAGCAGGACTAGATTATCCAGGTGTTGGACCAGAACATTCATACCTCAAAGAGATAGGAAGAGTAAGATATACATACGCAAAAGACGAAGAAGCTTTAGAAGCCTTCAAATTGCTCTCCCAGAAAGAAGGAATAATCCCTGCTCTAGAATCAGCACACGCAATAGCCGAAGCAATCAAATTAGCTCCCAAAATGAAAAAAGACCAAATAATAATCGTTAACCTATCAGGTAGAGGAGATAAAGACCTCGGAATCATAATGGATTATATACACTAATAAGCACTTAGCACCTTTTAGTAGTTTCACCTCCACCCTTAGATTTTAAGGGAGGCCATCACCTACCTTAACCCTAATAGAGAAGTGCTATTAAACATTAGTGCTACAACACTAGTGCTATAAGCACCGCGTGCTATAAGCACTACGTGCTATAAGCACTATCTGATTGTAGAGAGGTTAGTCCCTCTACGCTTCTCAATTCTCACTTTTAGAAATTGAGAATAAAGAGGTGCTATAAAGCACAAAGTGCTATAAAGCACCCCCACAATTTCCCCTCTTCAGGAATTATATCCTATAAGTTAAGTAGGATTTTTTAAGTTTTCAGCAAATTGAATTAAAAAACACTATCATTCATATATAATATTATATAGGAGGGCTAAGGTATGGATGTCCTTACACTATCTAGGTGGCAGTTTGGTATAACGGCAGCATTCCACTTTATTTTCCCATCGTTCACTATTGGTCTGTCACTACTCATATTCATTTACTTCTTACTTTACCTTTTGAAGAAAGATGAAGTTTACAGAAAGATAGGTAACTTCTTCGTCAAAATATTCGCCATAGCGTTTGCTGTAGGTGTTGCTACAGGTGTTGTGATGGAATTTCAGTTTGGTACAAACTGGGCAGTATTTTCTGAAAAGGCTGGTGGTATATTCGGTGGTCCCTTAGCTTTTGAAGCTATACTTGCTTTCTTCCTTGAGTCTACATTCTTGGCAATACTCGTCTTTGGAGAAAAGAGAGTATCACCTCTCATGAGAACAGTTTCTGCCTTTCTGGTGATGCTTGGAACACTCATATCTGGTTTCTGGATACTAACAGCTCTAAACTGGATGCAAATTCCAACAGGATTTAGAGTAGAAGGAGATAAAATAATACTAACTGACTTCTGGGCTATATCGTTCAATACACCGAACTTGATAAGATTCTTGCATACAATACTCTCATGTTTCATTGCCGGTTCAGCTCTCGCACTCGGCATATCGGCATACAAGATATTAAGGAAAAAACAAGAAGACATTTTCACAAAAGCATTTGCACCTGCAATGTGGGTATTTATAATCTCGTCAGTACTACAAATACTTGCAGGAACACTAAGTGGCGAGTATGTAGCAAAACATCAACCTCTGAAGTTAGCTATAATGGAAGCACTATGGGAAACAAAAACATCAGCTCCTGAACCAATTATAGCATTTATTGACCAAGAAAATATGACAAATGTTGTAGAAATCGGTATACCTGGATTACTTTCTTTCTTAGCATACAGGGATATTAACGCTACTGTAAAAGGAATGAAAGACCTAATCGAAGAATACAACCTCAAGAAAGAAGAATTGCCAAGTGTACCATTAGTATTCTGGAGTTTTAGAGGAATGGTAGGATTAGGATTCCTATTTGTCTTAATTTCCATACTTCTCATAGTACTATACTACGGGCGTAAGCTATCACAAAGCAAGTGGTTCTTGTGGTTATTAGTTTTCACACCACCATTACCAATAATAGCAAACTGGCTAGGATGGATAGTAACAGAAGTTGGAAGACAGCCATGGGTAATATATGGACTAATAAAAACTAGAGAAGGTGTATCAAGAATCACAACTCCTGAAGTAGCCTTCACTCTATTCTTCTTCATCAGCATATATGCTATACTGCTAATCCTTTGGTTATTCCTAACATTTAGGGAAATATCCAAAGATGTGAAATAGGAGGTGTCTATGTTAGCTGAAATTTGGTTTTTCGTTTTAGGCATATTTCTAATAATGTATGTAATACTTGATGGGTTTGACCTAGGTGGTGCTACAATATTACCTTTCATCTCAGACAAAGAATCAGATAAGAAGATAATACTAAACGCTATAGGTAGAGTGTGGGACGGAAACGAGGTATGGTTAATAGCATTTGGAGCATTTCTGTTCGGTGTTTTCCCGCCAGTATACGCAAAATTCTTCTCAGGTGCATATATACCAGTAATGCTACTAGCATTCGTTCTTATATTCAGAGCAGTTTCTTTTGAGTTCAGGTCAAAAGTTGAGAGTGAAACATGGAAAAAGATTTTTGATTATCTACTGGCATTCTCAAGTCTACTCATAATAGTAGTATTATCAGCAGCAGGGGCAAATGTTCTAAAAGGGCTACCAATAGGACCTGAAGGATTCAGGTTAAGCCTAATTGAGGCTCTAAATCCATTTGCCATACTCACAGCACTAACCGTAACTTCTCTACTCATACTACACAGTTTGCTATACCTAGCAAACAAAACAGAAGGAGAATTACTTAACAAAATAATATCATGGTCAAAGTTCTTCTGGATTCTTACACTAATTCTAGTGGTAATCTGGGGAATTGTAAGTGCAGTCTCAGGATTCGGAATATACTCAAACTTCATAAAGTACCCAATACTATTCATAGAGCCAATATTAACAACTGTATTCCTAATACTTGCATTAGTTTATCTCAACAAAGAGAATTTCAAACTCTCATTCTTATTCTCTAGCTTGACAGTAGGTGGCTCAATACTCTTCTTCGGTATATCAATGTTCCCAAATCTTCTAAAGTCATCTCTAAGTGAAAACTACAACCTCACTGTATACAATTCAGCGTCAGGAGAGTTAACATTAACTATAGCACTAGTTGTAGCGTTGATAGGTATAGTGCTAGTGAGTATATACAATATCTATGTATACAAAACATTTGCAGGTAAGATAAAGGAAGAAGATTTACATTACTAATCTACAAGGGGGCTTCGCCCCCTTCGATTTTTTTACATTATTTCTTTCAAAGGTTTAACCTTTCCTAATGCTCTTATGTTAATCAGGTAGTTAATGTCAATGAATTCTCTAAGCAAAACACCAATAAACGAAGGTGATAGAATAATTCTAAAAGGTTTTGGTATGTAGGCTGATGCTTTGAATTTTGATAACTGAATTACGATACCTTTAAAAGTCAATTTAGCAGGAACCAACGGTTTACCGAGATATTTATTAACTATATTAACAGCACAGTACTCAGCCATCTGTATAGCAAACTGTGCCAAATTAGTGAAACTCATTCCATACTTGCTATTCACACATATATCACCTATAGCCCAAATACCACTTTCCTCGCTGACTCTATAAAACTCATCAGTAACCAACTTACCCTGAGGTCCCTTTTCAACTTCAGAGTCAAGTATCTTTTTTGTAATATCATTAGCCTTGACACCGGAAGACCAAACAAGAATATCATAATCAAAAGTTCTACCATCACTTGATAAAATATTAGATTCATAGACGTTACATACAGGACAATTATACTCAAATTTTACCCCTAACTTTTCCAAAAATTTGGTTATAGTCTTTGAAAGTTCTTCTGGCAAAGCAGGAAGTGCTCTATCCTTAGCCTCAACAACCTTGATATTAGGTGTCAAACCTAATTTCTTTAGGTAATAGCATGTTTCGGATGCAACCTCAAGCCCTATAGGACCGGCACCAACTATGACTATTCTTGGGCTAACACCTTTTTCAGTGAAAGACTTTAACTTGTTTATATATCTTATTGTGTCCTTCTCATTCCAGAACATTATAGCATTCTCTCTAAGACCTTGTATACCAAAATCGTTGGGCTGAGCTCCTAAGGCAATAACCAAATCATCATACTCTACCTCTCTAGTATCACTTAGAACAACTTTCCTAGAAGCAGCAGAAATACCACTAACCTCTCCCTGAATAAACTCAAAATTATCACCAAAACCTTTGAAAATATCCGAGAACTTAACTAAAACCTTTGAATCAGGATTAGAGATACACTTAGGCAAAGCAGGCAAAAGCACCTGATAATCATTCCTATCAATCAAAATAACCTTTATAGGCAATTTGTGCTTCTTTACTAATTTCAAAAGCTTTTTGGTAAGAACAACTCCACCATACCCCCCACCAAGAATAACAACGCTATTCATAATACCCCCTATATAATGCAAATTTGAGATTGTAAAGAATCTAAAATATACAACTCAAGTTGAGTTATTGGAGTAACTCTCTTAACACTTTTTGCATTATTCCGCCAGATTTGATTATATTGAGCTCATTCCAAGTATCTATCCTACAGAGAACCTTGAAGGCAACTTTTTCCCCGTTCTCTTTCATCATCTCAACTTCGACAATATCTTTTGGCTTTAAGTTATCACTTAACTTTATATTGAATACCTCCCTGCCAGTTATCCCTAAACTATCCTTATCACAATCAACGAACTGTAATGGTATTATGCCCATCCCTATTAAATTACTCCTATGTATTCTTTCAAAGCTTTTAGCGATAACAGCCTTAACACCTAGTAAATACGGGCCTTTTGCCGCCCAATCTCTTGAACTACCAGTACCATACTCACTACCAGCAATAATTATTGTTGGTACACCGGAAGAAATATACCTCATAGCAGCATCAAAAACCGTTGTTTCACTAGGTGGATTATCCAAAAAGCAAATAGTGTATCCTCCTTCCCTACTGACCATCAAATTCCTGAGCCTAACATTAGCGAATGTTCCTCTCGTCATGACCTCATGATTACCTCTTCTAGCACCGTACGAATTGAAATCTTCAACTCTCACTCCTCTTTCAATAAGGTATTTACCGGCAGGCGAAGAAGGGTCTATCTTACCGGCTGGTGATATATGGTCTGTAGTTATAGAATCTCCAAGAAGCAATAAACACCTAGCCCCCTCAATTGGTTTGATACTACTCTGAGAAGTAGTAAAATTATCAAAGTAAGGTGGTTTCTTTATATATGTTGAACTCTCATCCCAATCAAACAAATCAGAAGAACTTACCTCTATACTCTTCCACTCTTCTGTCCCCTCGAACACCTCTTCGTACGCTTTTATAAATTCACCTCTATTAATTAAATCAGACATATAATGTCTGATTTCTTCATCCGTAGGTAGTAGTTCTTCAAAGAGAACTTCTTTACCTTCGTTGTCAACACCAACTACTGATTTAGGACCAACCATTATATTACCAGCAATAGCGTAAGCAACAACAAGTATCGGTGAAGCTAAGTAATTAGCTTTGATGAGAGGATGAACTCTAGCTTCAAAGTTTCTATTACCACTCAAAACCGAAACAGCAACAGTACCTTTTGATTTTATTTCCTCTTCAACCCAATCAATCAGTGGTCCACTATTACCTATACAAGTAGCACAGCCATAACCAACAATATTGAACCCAAGCTCATCTAGATACTTTTGAAGTCCTGACTTTTCCATATATTTCGTTACAACTCTTGAGCCAGGTATAAAAGATGTCTTTACATGAGGCTTAGCTTTGAGACCTCTCTCAACAGCTTTTTTTGCAACGAGCCCGGCACCTATCAA
>JAPYWX010000192.1 GCA_028276145.1 Spirochaetota bacterium | reverse complement strand
ATATCCTTAACAATTGACCTAAAACCCTCTTTCATCTCATAACTCAACTCCCTTATATCATCCTTCTCCGAAAATGACTCAACAACTAACTTAACATACCTCCTCAACGCTTCCCTGTCTCTAACCTCAAAAGCTTTCGATAACTCCTCTTCAAAAATTTCTTCAAGCAATACCCTTGACATATTCATCAATATAATCAATTCATCTAACACCTGTCAAGAATTGTACTCCGTGCTCACAGCACATTTATGCTTAGAGTACACTTTCATCTACATATTCTTGCTATCCAATAGAGACTACGCCTCTCTAAACTCTCCAATCTTTAATAAAAAGGTGCTTCTAGCACCTAATTAAGAAAGTGCTTTAAGCACAAGTGCTATAAGCACAATGTGCTATTAAGCACCCCTAAGTATTCCTAGGCACATCAAACTCAAAAATTATTTCTCTCCCGCAATCCCTACAAAAAAACTTACTACAAAAACCATCCCTATAAGTACAAATCACATCGTGATTGGAAAAACAAGAATACTCTTCATAACTCCAACTTTCATAAACCCTGAAAATTATTTTTTCTATCCTTCTCAAATTCTCAATAGGATTAATTTCCAACGCTTTAGCTTCCCCACCGCTACCCAAAACTTCTCTAACCAAATTAAGAAACTTATATACATCAAACTCGTTATAAACCCCCAAACTCCTAACCCATCCATCTAACCCACTTTTTCTAAAAATAAGCTCATGATACTCTGAATTATTTAGAAGAATAACCCTCTTACCCAAAACCAAAGATTCATAAACAGTTATTCCAAACGAAGTCAACACCAACCTAGATTTAGATATAGCTTCAATGACATCAATAGGTCTCTCTGGCTCAATAACAAAAACACCTAATTCCCTTGCCTTTTCTCTCAACAATTCTTTTTCTTTAAACAAACTGCCAATCACAACACATATTCTAAAATCCTTAAATTCCCCAACCTCAGCAAACTTTGATAAAACAATCTCAGCCAAACCATTAGGGTCCTCACCACCAAATGTAATTAAAATATCAAACTCATGAGGTTTAACCTCATGAGGTCTAATCTCAAGAGGTTTAACCTCAAGAGGTTTAACCTCAAGTATTGAAGGGTCCAAAATAAGGAAATTCATTCCTTCGTAGTTTGGTGAAGGTCCCGAGAGATTCAAATAAGGTAAAGACATTATAGAAACAGAATAAGGCTTAAACGTTTCAGTGTCATCAAACGAAATAATAGGCTTACCTAAGCTAAGTAACCTCTTTAGCTCATCACTTTTTAATTCTCTAGCATCAACCACTAAAACATCACTATTAACTTCTTCCGGACAACCTGAAGTTATATCAATTACTTGAGAACTAATCCCATCACTCCTAAGGAAATCAGAGAGTATATTACTTCTTCTTAGATGCCCGTATCCATACCCTCTTGATGCTTTAGTAAGAATACTAACTTTCATAAAAGCCATTCTTGTATTTGCACTATAGCATCCTTATAAACAAATGATACAACACAAAAGGCTTCCCAAGCAAAAGGAATAAACCCAAGGTATCCAAGCACCGGCATTTCAAAAATTTTTATGTACCCTAAAATTGGCACAGTATAATACCATTGAGGAATAGACAAAAAGAAATTCTCAAACTCCCAAAGAATCCCACATATTAGTCCAGCCAACGAAAGAAGAACAATAACCTTGTAATTTCCCTTGTCAATGAAACCAATTATAGACGGCTTGCCCATAAGGTAGTTTATCGGGTCAAGTATAAAAAACAAACTCAGAAAAACAAAAGCAGCCATATATTCAGAAAATTTCACATCCCCAAACCACTTAAGCCAAAAGAACAGCGAAGAATCAGCCGCTCTATCAAGATACATCATACTGAAAGGAACAATCGGCAAAAGCAAAAAGGATATTCCCACCAATATCATCAAACTTAGATGCTTATTCTTAAACTTTAGAGAATGCCACTCTATTCTAATATCTCTGAAAACTATTAAAAGAACGTTGTATGTAAGCAAAACAGCCGGTATTATTGTGGCAAAAGCCCAAATGTAACCGATATACCTTTCAGTCAAAGAAGGCAAATTCCTGTAGTGCCAGTTCGAAATAAATATATTCAGCCACTCAAAAAACCACCAGAAAACCACAGAAATCAAACCTAAAACAACAACCTTTCCTAATAAAGTCTTACCTTTGAAAGAAAACACAACACCATCAAGAATGAGTATATATCCCGTCCAGAAAATGGGTGTCCCCCACTTCAAAATGAACTCAAAATTAAAAATTCTCGCTAGAATAAGAACAACTTCAAAAGCCACCCCTAAATAAGTATACCAAGGCACATACCTCCTACCTTCCCCAACATTCATAACTCAATTTTATCTGACAAACTACAAAAAATCAAATTACACATTTATTTAGCAAAACAAAGCCAAACTTAACGATAATTCTATAGATGAAAAACACTATAAAACTTTTAGTAGTATTAATTCTAGCTACACAAACGGCGAAACTTTTTGGCTATTCAGTAGTGCTATGCTACCACAAGGTTGGGTACTCCGAAAGCGATATATACACAATTCTCCCGGAACTACTTGAGGAACAAATAAAACTAATCGAAAAACTAGGAATATCACTGAAAAATGTTGACTTCTTTACAAATTTCTCACCAGATGAAAATGTAATCACAATAACGTTTGACGATGGTAGAAAACTTAACAAA
>JAPYWX010000033.1 GCA_028276145.1 Spirochaetota bacterium | reverse complement strand
TCTTTACTTTTCGAACAAACTCTTTTTGCGTTGTATCTGAACCATGTGGGATTTAAACACTAGCTCCCACATGGTTCAAATTAACAAATAAGAAAGATGTTGTATCTGAACTATGTTTGTTTAACAGAAACCCAAAGAAACCAGAGATTATTAAATTATCCTAGGCAACTCAGAACGTAAGTAATCTGGCGAATTCAAGTAGGTTTATAGAACTTTCCAAAAATAAGTTAAAAATCTTATAATTTATATAGGATTTTTGTATGAAGGTGGCTATTTTAACTCATGGCTGTAAGTTGAACCAATACGAAAGTTTTTCAATAGCAAATAAGCTATCAGAAAAAGGGTATACTGTTACTGAAAACTTGAGTGAGGCTGATGTTGTTGTTTTTAATTCATGTACTGTCACCGATAAAGCTGACAAAAAAGCTTTTAAATTAATAAAAAGTGTAGGTAAAATAAAGAGGATAAGGGGTAATGTATTTTTTATCGTTACTGGTTGCCTGGCTCAAACTGATACCGATAAGATAGAAGAATTTGAAAGTGTTGATTTGGTCGTTGGCATCAACTCAAAAAGTAGAATACCTGAAATAGTTGATAAATATGTTAAACTTGGAATACTAGAAAAAGTTGAAGAAAATAACGATATATTCTACCGCTTTAACTTTGACGCTAAAGGTTTTGAAGGAAGAACAAGAGCATTCCTCAAAATTCAGGACGGATGCAATAGAAAATGTTCTTTCTGTAAAGTTCCACTAGCAAGAGGTAAAAGTGTATCACTTGAGTTTGACGAGGTAATAAAAAGATTCAAAAACCTCATAGAACTAGGGTACAAGGAAGTAGTTATAACGGGGGTGAATATAACAAATTACAATTCAAACGGCAAGAGGTTAAAAGAACTTCTAAAGGAAATGGTCAAGTTGAAAGGAGAATTTAGAATTAGACTTTCTTCTATAATGCCAGATGAGTTTGATTATGAAATACTAGAGCTTATGAAAGATAGTAAACTTGCACCACATCTACACATTTCAATTCAAAGTGGTTCAGATTACATAATAAAACTTATGAAAAGAGGTTATACCTCTTCATCTCTTATAGAACTAGCCGAAAGAGCTAGAAAAATAAGGGATGACGTGGGACTCACCGGTGATGTAATCGTCGGTTTCCCAGGTGAAACAGATGAACACTTTAAACAAACCCTAGAAACAGTGTCACAAATGGGATTCTTTAGATTACACGTATTTCCATTCTCACCTAGAAAAGGAACTCTAGCCGCTACTATGCTTAACCAAGTACCCGAAAATGTCAAGAAAGAAAGAGAAAAAATTCTACTAAACTTAGTAAAGGAACTTAGCTTAGAATTCAAAAAGAAATTCTTGGGCAAATACATAAGGTTTATCCCTGAAGAAGTTGAAGACGGAAAAGTCTTCGGCTACGCCGATAACTACCTCAGAATAATATCAAACAACACAAACCTAAAACATAACGAATTTGAGTACGCTAAGATAGTGGACCTAAACCCAAATGATATGACTTCCGTTATAGCCGATTAACATCAATCCTTAAAAATACTTCATAGCAGTGCTTCTTATCTTAATTAAGTGCTTAAGACATCTCCTTAATTCATGTAGTCCAAATGGTGAAAAGATACAAAGCCTCTATTCATCAAACAAGGTAAGAAAAAAGCTTTGCCTTTTTCAAAATCTTCATTTTTATGAATTTTTTAATTTTTTAAAAAGTTGAAAATCTTAAACATTTTTAATGATAATTAAGTTTGTTGGGGGTTTTAATTTATGAATGTTTATCACAATATAAAGGGGCTTATAGGGAATACGCCTATAGTTAAGATTAATAAACTTGTTGGTGAGGGGGATGCAGATGTCTTTGCTAAGCTTGAGTGGTACAATATTGGTGGCTCTGTAAAGGATAGGTTGGCTCTTTATTTGATTGAGTATGCTGAGGCTCAAGGCAAGCTTGATAAAAACAAAGTTATTATTGAGGCTACTTCTGGTAATACAGGTATAGGTTTGGCTATGATTGCTGCACTTAAGGGATACAAGATAGACATAGTTATGCCGGAATCCGTGAGTATTGAGAGGAGAAAGATAATAAAGGCATATGGTGCAAATTTGATATTATCTCCGGGTGAGAAGGGAACTGGCGGAGCAGTTGAGCTTAAGAAGGAGCTTTTGGCTAAGTATCCCGACAAATATATAGATTTGGACCAATTCAAGGATCCAGCTAATATTCTTGCACACTACCAGACCACTGGTAGGGAGATAATAGAGCAGATGGACGGTGAAATTGATATGGTTGTCGTAGGTATAGGAACAGCTGGGACAGGTGTAGGTGTGTCAATGAGAGTGAAAGAGTTTAATCCTAATATTAAAGTTGTTGGTGTTATGCCTAAGTTGGGAGTTAAGATTCAAGGCATGCGAAACCCAAAAGAACCAAATCCTACGCAGTTGTTCAGAGCTGAAGCGTTTGATGAAATAGTGGAGATTGATAATAGTGAAATTCCTGAAACTTATAGAGTCATAAGGGAAGCAGCATCTAAGGAAGGTTTGCTTATAGGTATGAGTTCAGGAGCTATACTTTATGTTGCTTTGAATAAAGCTAAAGTCATTGGCAAGGGTAAAAACATAGTTGCAGTTTTGCCTGACAACGGCTTGAAGTATTTGAGTACTGATATATTTGAAGGGTAGTGTGCTTAATAGCACTTTTAATTAAGTGCTTAATAGCACCGAGTGCTTAATAGCACTTGTGCCTAAGGCGCTTCCTAATTGGAGAGTAAAGAGAGGTAAAACCTCTCTTCAGCAGATAGGGTATGGGGTGGGACTACTTAAAGGTGCTTACTAGCACTCTTCAATAAAAAAGATACAGGGTGTTGGGATACGAAGTATCCCAACAGAAAATTAGGGCAGGTGGTTGGGGCTACTACAAGTAGTGTGCTTTATCTCTTTCTTTTCGTTTTTGAAACGAAAAGATATTATCTTTTAACCTTATTTTATTTACTGGGGGGTGCTATGGTAAAACTAGATTACAACTATTGTATGGCTGATTATATCGGTGACAGGTTAGGTATATGCGAGAAGGAACTCGCTTCTTATGAAAACAAAGTTAAGAAGGCTCATAATGCTTTGATGGAAAAGGCAGGTAAGGAGTTAGGTTTTTATAACCTTCCTTACGATAGGGATAATGTCAAGTACATTAAGGAGACTTTGAAGAAGTACAAGGATAAGTACGATACACAGGTTGTTCTGGGTATTGGTGGTTCGGGACTTGGACCTGCAGCTTTACAGTCTTCTCTACTAAATTACATTTCTAACGAGTTACCTAAAGAAAAAAGAAAGGGGATGAGGACATACATTATAGATAATGTTGACCCTGAATGGTTTTCTGACATAATGGAGGTTATTGACCCGAAGAATACTCTTTTTGTAATGATAAGCAAATCAGGTTCTACTGCTGAGACTGCCGCTGATTTCTTAGCTTGTTTTACAAAATTCAGGGATGTTCTAGGTTCTAATTTGAAAGAGCACTTAGTTGTTGTTACTGATCCTCAGAAAGGTGAACTAAGGAGGATGGCTAACGAGTTTGGGCTTGATTCTTTCCCGATACCTGAAAATGTTGGTGGTAGGTTTAGTGTTCTTTCTTCTGTTGGTTTGGTTCCCGGTGAGTTGATGGGAATTGATATTGAAGCTTTGTTAGATGGTGCTGCTGACATGGATAAGGCAACTAGAAAAGGAGACCTATTTTCTAACATGGCGTACCTAAGTGCAACGATAGAGTATATTCTTTACCTGAAGGGAGTGAATATATCCGTTTTGATGCCTTATTCTACTAAGCTTGGTAAATGGGCTGATTGGTATGTTCAGTTGTGGGCTGAAAGCTTGGGTAAGAAAGTTGATAGAGATGGTGCTTATGTTTATGTTGGTCCTACACCTCTTAAAGGAGTAGGTGCAACTGACCAGCACTCCCAAGTTCAGCTATTCAAAGAAGGACCTTATGACAAGGTTATTACTTTCATAAGAGTTGAAAAGTTCAAGAATACAGTTAATCTTGATGGCGATGATAAGTTTAAGAATTATTCCTCTCTGTCTTACTTGATGGGTCACACAATGAATGAGCTTATAAACGCTGAGGAGATGGCAACGGAGGCAGCACTAGCAAAAGAAGGTAAGCCATCAAAAACACTGATATTACCAGAAATTAACGAGTACTACATAGGACAGATGATTTTCTTCTTTGAGGTTGCTACTGCAATTTCCGGAGAACTTTATAATATAAACGCATTTGACCAGCCAGGAGTTGAAGAAGGTAAGAACTTCACTTACGCATTACTCGGTAGGAACGGATACGAGGAAAAGAAAAAAGAGTTTGAAACTCTCTATAATAAATCAAGTAAGTTCATAATGTAGTTTTATATACTTGGGGGTTACTTTCTCAAGGTAACCCCCTAAAAATTTTTTACTGCTCTTCCGTAAGTTTCCTTATTTCGTCTCTTACTATCACTGCTTTTTCAAATTCTAGTTTATCTGCTAGTTCAAACATGTAATCTGTGAGAAATTTTATAAGTGCTTGAGTATTGTCTTTGTATTTTTCTTTTGCTTGATCTATGAATGAGAAGACTTCTTCAAATTCATCAGCTTTCTTTATATCTTTATTTGATTTTACTGTGACTTTTTCGTGTTTTCTCTCTATTATATCTGTGATTTCTTTTTTGACACTTTGGGGTACTATGCCGTGCTTTTCGTTGTATTCCATCTGTATTTTCCTTCTTCTCTCTGTTTCCTCAATTGCTTCTTTCATGGCTTCTGAAATTTTGTCTGCATACATTATCACTCTACCGTTTACATGTCTTGCTGCTCTACCTATTATCTGAATTAGTGAGGTCTTTGACCTCAAGAATCCAATTTTGTCGGCATCTAGGATACAGACTAACGAAACTTCTGGCAAATCTATTCCTTCTCTGAGTAAGTTTATACCTACTATACAGTCATATTCACCTCTTCTTAGGTCCCTTAGAATTTCAACTCTTTCGATTGTTTCAATTTCATCATGTATGTACATTGTTTTTATTCCTGCTTCAACTAAGTACTGTGTTAGTGCTTCTGCCATTTTCTTTGTCAGGGTTGTTATTATTGTTCTTTCACCTCGCTTTTTATTCTCTTTTACTTCGTTTATTATGTTGTCTATTTGGTTTTCTGTTGGTCTTACGTATATTACCGGGTCAAGGAGTCCTGTAGGCCTTACGATTTGTTCTACTACTTTTTCTGATGTTGTTAGTTCGTAATCGTCAGGGGTAGCAGAGACAAATAATACTTTATCAAGTAGTTCTGTGAATTCATCAAATCTCAAAGGTCTATTGTCAAGTGCTGAGGGCAGCCTAAAGCCAAATTCAACAAGTGTTTCTTTTCTTGACCTATCGCCGTTGTACATACCTCTTATTTGTGGTATCGTGACATGTGATTCGTCAATTATCGTTAGAAATTCCTTTGGGAAGTAGTCTAGAAGTGTATAGGGTCTTTCTCCGGGTTTTCTACCTGAAAGGTACCTTGAATAGTTCTCTATTCCAGGGCAATATCCCGTTTCTAAAAGCATGTCCATATCATACCTTGTCCGTATTTCTAACCTCCTAGCCTCTATTTCTTTTCCTTGTTCTCTTAGCTCTTTTACCCTCTCTTCAAGTTCTTTTAAAACTTCCTTGACTGTTTCTTCTATAGTTTGCCTTGAGGATACGAAAAGTTTAGCAGGGTATATTACAACACTTTCATGTTTTTCTATGAGTTTGTTGTTTAACGCATCATACCTTTTTATTTCAACGATTTCATCGTCAAATATTTCAATTCTTAGGTAGTCTCTTGAGTATGCTGGGTGTATATCTATTCTGTCACCTAGGACCCTGAAAGTTGCTCTTGTGAAGTTGTAGTCGTTTCTTTCGTACTGCATTTCTGATAGCTTGTAAGCTAGTTCTCTTGTATTTATTTTATCTCCTACTTTCAGTAGGAGTAGGAATTTTTTAAATTCTGATGGTGCACCTATGCCGTATAAGCAAGATACGCTAGAAACGACTATTACATCGTTTCTACTTAATAGGCTTGCTGTGGCTGAAATTCTGAGCCTGTCTATTTCGTCATTTATTGTTGCTTGTTTCTCAATGTATGTATCGGTTTGTGGTATGTATGCTTCTGGTTGGTAGTAATCGTAGTAGGATACGAAGTACTCAACGGCGTTGTATGGGAAAAACTGCTTGAATTCTCTATATAGTTGTGCTGCTAATGTTTTGTTGTGTGAAATAACCAGTGTAGGTAAGCCTAGTTTTTCTATCACTTTAGCCATTGTGAAGGTTTTGCCACTTCCTGTCACTCCTAGAAGAGTTATCTTTTTTAATCCCTCTTCGGTGAATCCTTTTACTATTTCTTCAATTGCTTTTGGCTGGTCACCTTTGGGTTCAAACGGTGATATTACCTTAAACTTTCTGGCTTCTTGTACTCTCATTTTGGTAAATTATACGAAGATTTACGTTTTTCTTCAAGTTAGATTGATATAGAGAGACTCCGTCTCTCTACACTCTATAGAATAACTAAGAAATAGCTTTAAGTGCTGTTAAGCACGGTGTGCTAATAAGCACAAAGTGCTAATAAGAACTACGTGCTAATAAGCACACGGAAGGTTTTTCCGATAATTTCATTTATGAAATTTCTAAGGTTTCTTTTGTTAATTGTCCTTTTGCCTATTTTTTCGTATGGGTATATGTCCGATGATGAAATTTTGTTTGTTCTAAAAAATCATTCTGAGAGAGGATTTTATTTTGATGGTGAGGTAGCTAGTAGGACATACAAAATAACATTAAAAAAAGATTCTAAGGAAAGAAGAGTTTTTGTTAATTTATCTAAAGAAGTGCTTGAGGTTGTGAGTGTTTATTCTACTGTTCTGGTGCTTGATAAGAAACCAAGCTATGAGCTTATGGAGTACTTACTCAGAGCTAACAACTATAATCAGAGCATTGGTTTTTTCTATATCTACTATGATATTTCCCTTGATAAGTGGTTTATTGATTATTGTGTTAGAATGAGGCAAGAGGATATTGATAAACATTCCTTGATAGCTTCAATAAAGCTAGTGGCAATGTTTTCTAATAAGGCTTATGATAAGTTAAAAGTGTTTTTGGATTAGTATGGTTTTATTTCTTGAAACAAGAAAACCGAAAATTTATCATAATGTAAAACATGGAGAAGAACTCGAGTGCTATCAATATATTAAAGTTCCTAACGTCGATAAGGAATGAAATATTTCTGGTTGTTGATGACTTGAAAATTAGGTGCTTCCCTTCTAAGCTTATAGATGATGTTTACTTAGAGGTTGAGATGGAATTGCCTGCTGAGCTAAATGTTCCGCTACCTTATGGAATAAGTTGTCTAGTGCCGTATGGCAAAGATTTGTTTTTCTTTCCATCAGAGATAACAAAGGTAGAAGGAAACAAGGCACTTATACTTGTGCCGGCTGCTATTCAGAAAAGGCATGAAAGAGAATATGAAAGGTATAATGTTGAAGGTGTTCTTTTCTGTAGTATCAACTTGATAAAAAATGTAGGTGAAAAGGGTTTTGAAAAATTTTCAGATTCGTTTAAAAAATTCATAACTGAATATGACGGAAAATTAAAAACTTTTGATGATGTTGTTTCGGTTATTTTGGAGGAGCTTAGGAAAAGCTACGAATTAGCTACCTTTATAGAGCCTATTTCTCAGCTTCCTTGGCTTAGTTACTGTAGGTATGAGCATCTTGGGCTTGTGGTAAATGATATTTCTTCAGGTGATTTCCTTAAGCCTTTCATGATTTACGGCTTTGCCACTTATGGGTATTTCCTTCCTAAGGAAAAGAGGCATTTGTTGAGCAATGAAGTGAAATTCTTTATAAACTACCACTCCCTAAAGGGAGTGAAATCGTTTTTATATTATCCTTTGTTTTTAGTTGATACTCTTTTGGGGTATATTTTCTTGGGTAAAGGTAGTCCTATTAGTTTAAATAATTTTAGTGATCTCAGGGAATTACTACGGATAGTTGCTTTAGCTGATATTGCTGAGCAGTTTTTTTGCTATGAGAGGTTCTTTAATCTGAATGAGCACAAGGATTTGCCGATTCCGGTGGTTGATATAAGTTTTGGGGGTATAAAGGTTAAAATAGACAAGCATATAGCTTGCCTTCTTGATAGAGGTGACAAGATAAAAGTTTTTATGAGAATTGGTAATACTGATTTGGAGTTTTTGGCTGAGGTGATAAGGATAGGATACGAGAAAGGTGACTTTGTTTGTGCCTCTAAGTTTTTGAACATGGACAAAGAAAAGTTTACAGTTATAAAGAAGTGGTTCAATAGGTTTGAAAGGTGGTAAGATGGACAACCCTCTGGTTAAGTGGGTGCTAATAATCGTTGTTGTTGGTATTTGGGTAAATGCTATAAGGGTTTCTGTTCCTGCAATTGTTGATTATTTTAAGATGAGGTCTGAGGGTAGTGAGGTTGAAAATAAAACATTTGTTGTTGACAGTCACACTTCTCTACCTAATTATGCTTCGCCGAAGCATAGAAATATCTATTCTCTTAGGAATCCTTTTAAAAAGCCATTTTTGAACGAAGAAGTTAGTTATACTTACAAACCTATTAAAGAACAACCAGAGGTTATTTCATTTTTTAGGTTGAAGGGTATATTTTTAATAAATGGTAAGAAGGTTGCGGTGCTTGAGGGGAAGCAAGAATTTGGGATAAGTGGTGTTTATTATGTTAATGAAGGAGATGTTGTAATGGGTGAAAGAGTTGTTGAGGTGTCTGATAATTATGTTATAATTAATAAGGAAGGTAAAGATATAACGTTAGTTGTGGAGTAAGTGTATGAATTTTTCGGGAACTGAGTCACATGAGGTTAGGTTTAAGGCTGGGGACATAATATTTTGTGAGTTTGAGCCTGGTGAAGAGCTTTACATAATAAAGGAAGGTAAGGTGAGAATAACTAAGATTCAGGGAGGCAAGGAGAAAACAATTGATATAATAGGTCCGGGTGAAATTTTCGGTGAAATGGCTTTAATAGATAATGAAAAGAGAACTGCTACGGTTATAGCTGAAACTGATGTCACCTTGATAAGAGTGGATAGGAATAATTTTGAGTATCTGGCTAAAACAAATGTTCAATGGGCTATGAAGTTGGTGATGATATTTGCTAGAAGAATATACGATGCGAAGAGGAAACTTAGAATTCTAAGTATTTCTGATCCTGATGCTAGAGTACTTGAGACTTTAATAATGCTTGCTGAGCCATTTATAAAGCCAGATTCAAATAGAGTAGAACTTGATGTTGGTGTTGAAGAAGTAGCACACTGGTCAGGACTTCAGCTAAGAGATTGCCAAGAAATAATAAATAGGTATGTAAAAATGGGAAAGATAGAATTAGAAGATAGTAAAATTGTAATTGTTAACATAAGCGATATAAAGAGAATCGCTCAAAGTAAATCTAAATTGGCATAGGTATGGAGATTTTAGAAAGTTCTTTGGTTGATTTGGAGTTTAATGCTCTTCTTGAAGAAATTTCTTCTTACTGCTTCACTCAGGAGGGTAAGAAAAGAATTCTTTCAATAAGACCTATAACCTATTCTAAGCCGTACTCTGAAGCAATGGCTACTATCTCGTATAAACATTCGCAGATTCTCAAAGGTAAAAGTATCTATAAGAGACTCAAAATTCCTGTCCTTGATGACACTCTGATGGAAGTATGGAAGAAAACGGAAAAGGAAGGAGCAATTCTTTTACCTAAGCAAATTTACGGAATATACGAGTTTCTTAGGGATTTCAGGGATTTAATTGTTTTTGTTGATAATCTTGCGGATGAGTTTAGAACTATAAAGGATATAATAAGCTCTATAGATGTAAATGAGTTTTATGACAATTTTTCTGAGTTTGAAGACTTGGTAAGAAGAAGTATAGACAGAGATGGGAATATAATAAGTACTGCTACACCTAACCTTGCTAAAATAATAGCTGAAAAGGAGAGATTGGAGTTAACTATAATAAGGATTTTAGAGGACTTTATAAAAAACCCTGAAAACGAAGAGTTTTTACAGGACAAGTTTGTTACTATACGAAATAACAGGTTTGTTATACCTGTGAAGATGGAGTACATAAATGCTATTGATGGTTTTGTTCAGGATATATCGTCAACGGGGCATACTGCTTTTATTGAGCCAAGCTTCGTTAGAAGTTATTCGGTTAGATACCTTGAGCTTGTTGATGAGGAAAGAGTTGAGGTTGAGCGTATACTCAGGAATATTACCTCAGAGATTAGGAAATTTGCTATAAATATTGACATTTTTATTCAAATAATAACTGATTTTGATGTTCTTTATGCTTTGTCTAAGTATGCTGATATAACTAACTCAACTAAGCCTAATTTGAGTCAAAAGCCAATTGTGAAGTTAGTTAGTGCTAGACACCCGTTTTTGAAAAATCCTGTTCCGATAACGGTAGAGTTGGGCGATGGTAGGAATAGTTTCGGTGGGTTGGTTATATCTGGTCCGAACACTGCCGGTAAAACTGTTTCAATAAAGACTATCGGGCTTCTTACGGTTATGGCTCTCTCGGGGTTGTTGATACCAGCAGATGAAGAGAGTACTATTGGTTACTTTAATAAGGTGCTTGCTGATATAGGAGACCCACAAAGTATAGAGAGAGATTTGTCAACTTTTGCTGCTCATATTGTGAGGCTTAAGAACATAATTGATGTTTCGGATTATAATACTCTTGTTGTGATTGATGAGATAGGGACAGGTACTGACCCTAGGGAAGGTGAAGCTTTGGGTGTTGCTATACTCAAAGAAATCGCTTCAAAGGCAGCTAAGGTATGTGTTTCTACACACTATACTTTGATAAAGAAGTTACCAATGAGCTTGGAATATTTCAAGAATGCTTACATGGAATTTGATGAGGAAACTCTAAAACCTACTTATAGGCTTGTTATGGGTATGCCAGGTAGCAGTAATGCAATAATAATAGCCAAAAAATTGGGGTTGAGTGATAAAATAATTGAAGAGGCTTTGAAAGTGATTTCGGAGGGAATTGATATCCATGAGAAGTTTATAAAGGAATTACAATACCAGAAGAAGGAAGTTGAGACACTCAAGGAAGAGTTAGAGGAAAAAATAAAAGAGATAGAGGCTTTGAAAAGAGAGTACAAAAGGAAGATATCTGAGCTTGAGGATAAGCTGGAGAAACTCAAGAAAAAAGAGATTTCCGATATACTGCCGGAGATAGTTAACTTGAGAAACAGAGTTTCCGAGATAAGAAGAAGATTGATAGAAGAGAAACTAACACAAAAGGAATTAGAGGAAATTAATAAAGAACTCATACAAGCTTTTGATGAGGTTAATTTGCCCATTTCAATAGATAAAGAACTTATTAAGGTGAAAGAACCCAAGGTTGGTATGGAAGTTTTCTCTGGTAGGTTCAACATGAAAGGGACAATATCAAAGATATACCCTGACGGAAAGGTGGAACTAGTCTCTGGAAAAATCAAAGTACAAACCAATATTGATGACCTTTACACTACTTAGGTGCTCCATAGCACTTTGTGCTTAATAGCACCTCGTGCTTCGTAGCACCTTGTGCTTAAAGCACTTTGTGCTTCATAGCACTTGTGCTTAAAGCACTTGTGCTTAAAGCACCTTCTTGTTCAAATATTCTTGAGAGCGTAGAGAGACGAAGTCTCTCTGCATTAAATAGGGTGGGTGGGCGGGTGCTTAAAGCACTTTCTTATTCATATTTAAGCAATTTCTCTTATAAGGGTTAAGGGAGGTGTAACCTCTCTTATAACTTTAGGGTGGGTGGGGCTACTAAAAGTAATGTGCTTAATAGCGCAATGTGCTTAATAGCACATTTCGATTAAGTTCTTAAAGCGCTTGTGCCTGAGGCACTTTCTAATTGGGGAGTGAAGAGATGCTTTACATCTCTTCAATATATTTATTTGATTGATAGCATTCTCTCTATTGGCACTAGTGCTTTTACTCTTATTTCTTCTGGAACTTTTATTTCGTACTTTTCTTCTTTTAGTGATTCTAGGACTTTCTCGATTGTTATTTTCTTCATGTACTCGCAAATCATGTTTTCGCTTACGGGGTAGTATGAAGCATCGGGTCTAAATTTTTTCATTCTGTGGAGTACTCCAATTTCTGTAGCGACAACGAATTCGTTGTCGGTAGAATTTTTGACGAAGTTTACCATACCTTCGGTTGATAAGAAGTATGTTTTGTTTGTGCTTATGTCTTTGTTTTCTGCGTAGTATAGGCAACTGGTTGTACAACCACATTCCGGATGAATTAAGAAAGCTGCTGATGGATGTTCACTTCTAACTTTTTCTATGTCTGCTGGTCTTACATTAGCATGTACATGACACTCACCTGGCCATATATGTATTTTTCTTCCTGTCACTCTTGCTATGTATGTACCTAAAAACATGTCAGGTAAAAAGAGTATTTCTTTGTCTTCTGGTATTGATTGAACGACTTTTAGTGCGTTTGATGACGTACAGCAATAGTCGGATTCTGCCTTTACAGCTGCCGTAGTGTTTACGTATGATACAACTACAGCGTTTGGGTGTTTTTTCTTCCATTCTCTTAGTTCTTCTACGGTTATTGAATCGGCTAGGGAGCAACCAGCCTCTAAATCAGGTAGTAATACCTTTTTGTCAGGGTTTAGTATGTATGCTGTTTCTGCCATGAAATGTACACCACAGAATACAATTATTTTTGCGTCTGTCTCTTTGGCTTTGATTGATAGCCCTAGTGAATCGCCTACAAAGTCAGCTATATCCTGTACCTCACCTATCTGGTAATTATGTGCTAGTATTATGGCATTTTTTTCTTT
>JAPYWX010000191.1 GCA_028276145.1 Spirochaetota bacterium | reverse complement strand
TCTAAAACCTTCGAAAGAAGATTAAAAGAAACAAAAAATAAACCAAAAGTATTAGTTCCCAGAGCTTTAAACCTACCCTTTATTATTCCATAAGAAGGTACAAAGTTTTCAGGCATAAAATCCTCTTGGATATTTTCGGAATATCCATCACGTAAATCAATTTTAAATTCAAATTGACGGGAAATTCAATAATATCAATAATTCCGCCAAGAAAGCACTTATAGAACCTTTTTAATTCAGTACTTAAGACACTTAGTGCTAAATAGCACTTAGTGCTAAACAGCACTTTGTGCTAAACAGCACTTTGTGTTAAATAGCACTCTGTGCTAAATAGCACTAATTTGAAAGTGAAGAGAGGCAAAGCCTCTCTTCAAATAATTAGAGTGAGCAGCTGCTGAATAGAATCTTCTTAAATTATTCAAGTGATTGAAAGCTATTAGCAAAAAATATATGGTAATCGAGATGCTTCGAAGTAGAACAAAAAACTAAAGAATATTTAAAATTTGGTTTCATGGAAGACTTTAGAAGGAATGCTGTATTAGTTCTAAAAGATGGCACCTACTTCTTTGGTAGATTCGTAGGCTACAGAGGTGAAACTTGGGGAGAGGTAGTATTCAACACAGGTATGACGGGATACCAAGAAATACTTACTGATCCATCATACCACAGACAAATAGTCGTAATGACGTACCCACACATAGGTAACTATGGAGTGAATAGCTTTGATGTAGAGTCTGATTCACCAAAAGTAAGTGGTTTTGTGATGAGAGAAATATCACCATATCCCAGCAATTCAGATTCTGAAAAATCACTAAGAGAATACTTAATAGAGAACAAGATAGTAGCAATAGACAGAGTAGACACACGAAAACTTACAAGGCACATAAGAGACCATGGTGCAATGATGGGAATAATTTCAGATAAAATTGACAAAATAGAAGAACTCAAAAAAGAAGTTCAAAAACTACCTGATATGGTAGGATTAGACCTATCAGTTGAAGTATCCTCTAGAGAACCCCATACAGTGATAAATGTAGAAAACCCAATATACAACATTGTAGCACTCGACTACGGAATAAAATGGAACATCCTCAGGCTATTTGCCGAAAGGAAAGCAAAAGTTACAATAATGCCATACACTGTAACCGTTGATGATATAATAAACATGAAGCCGGACGGGATATTCATATCCAATGGACCTGGTGACCCAGGAGCAACACTACACGCCGTAAGGCTAATAAAAGAACTCATCGAGAAATACCCAATGTTCGGAATATGCCTAGGACACCAACTCATAAGCATAGCCTTAGGTGGTAGAACATATAAACTAAAATTCGGACACCACGCGGTAAACCACCCAGTGAAGAACTTAAAAACAGGAAAGATAGAAATAACATCTCAAAACCATGGTTTTGCAGTTGACCCGAATTCATTACCTAAGGATGTAGAAATAAGCCACATAAACCTCAACGACAAGTCAGTAGAAGGAATAATTTGTGAATCAAAAAACATAATGGCAGTTCAATATCACCCTGAAGCAGGACCAGGACCACACGATTCAAGATATCTCTTTGACGAGTTCCTAGGCATGATAAAATGATTTCTACCTAATCACTCCTACCTTGTTCAGGGGCCAAAATCTAAATACTCCCTTACCAATTACCAACTTCTCAGGTACCAATCCCCAGTACCTGCTATCGCTACTCTCGTCCCTATTATCACCCATGGCAAGGTAATAACCTTCAGGTATCTTATTACTCAGAATAGAAGCTTTAATCCTTTCCAAATCTCCCTTGAAGTATTCCAGATTCGGTAACGCTCTCTCAGGAATTCCATAAGACATCATCATAGACCTATAGGTATTGTCATACAAAATTATGAGATTGGATATAGAAAAATTCCTTATTATGCCATCATCAGGAAAATACTTACTTTTCACCCTAATAACCCAATCCATTTCCTTGTAATACTTCCAATATCCATCATCCCTCAAAAGTTTTCTTTCAACCTTTTGACCATTTATATAAAGTTCATTATCTTTTAGCTCAATCGTATCACCCGGCACACCTATGATTCTCTTCACAAAGTACTTTGGTTCATTATCAACATTGATAACAGAAAAAGTAAGCAACGTTATAAGCTCTCTAACAATACCTGGTGACCTATAACTCGGATTTTTGAATACAACAATATCACCTCTCTGCGGTTCATAAAAACCCGGCAACTTAACATTAATTATGGGGAAATTTATACCATAAGTAGGCTTAATAACTATAATCCTATCACCTTCCATTATAGTAGGTATCATAGATCCCGTAGGTATAGCAAAAGCCTCAAGAAGTAAAAGCCTTATCACAAAAGCTATTAAATAAGCCTCTCCCAAAACCCTAAGATTCTCAATAACGGCTTCTTTGAATGTCTTCCTTTTCTTTCCTTCACTCTTCTTTCCACTCATAGGCAAACAATTATAAAGTAGCAAATACAACTCTATCACCTTTCTAAAGAGAATGTTGAAAAATTAACAGGTTAAACCTGTGTCAGGCTATTGCCTGTTTCTTCATTCTAACTAAAAGGTGCTACTTGGCACGAAGTGCTATTAAGCACCCCACCCGCCCACCCTTTTTATCGTTGGAAGGCTCCGCCTTCCAACACCTTCGTAATTTTATAAAAGTTCTATTCAGCACCAACTCTATTTGTGCTTAAAGCACGTTATTACAGAGAGGCTTCATCTCTCTTAACTCTCTAGAA
>JAPYWX010000032.1 GCA_028276145.1 Spirochaetota bacterium | reverse complement strand
CTCAACTCATTAACAACTACCTCTATAACCCTAACTAAAGTATTATGAAACTTCCTCCCTATATACCCCCTAGGTACCCCTTTCCTCACATCTTCAACTATACCCTTTATCATCTCTCTCCAATCTATAACACCATCAACAATTCTAAAATCATAAACTTCATTGACCTCTTCATCATAAAGTAACGACTCAAACTCTAACTCCATAGCTGATTGCCCTTCAAATGTTGATTTATGAGATATCCCAACTATAGAAGAAACACCATCAAAAAGCCTACCCACCCCCTGCGACTCAACATAAACTCTACTCTTATACATTGAAATAAGGGTGTTTATAACACCCGTGTTTAAAACACGAGTGTTTAAAACACCTGTGTTCACAAATTCGCTAAAAAACTCCTTAACTTCACTATCACTAAACGATGAATCTAGAAGTAGTGATAAACCAATTCTATACACTTCTTTTATTGCTTTCTCTCCGCCTAAAAGTTTGATAGGCAATAGATGATGAGTTCTTTTGATTTCGTTACCTTTTATAACGAAAAACTCGCTTCCCCAGATTTTACCGTCAAACCCATACCCAGTACCATCCCAAGCAACACCTATTACATCCTCATGAATAATACCATTATCAGCCATACACGAAAGTATATGTGCTAAATGATGTTGAACCTTTATAAGTCTAACCCCTAACTTCTCCGCTAATTCCTCACCCATTTTAGTTGAAATATAATCAGGGTGTAAATCACAAACTATGTAGTTTGGCTTTATGTTATAAAACCTCAAAAAATCGTCAATACTCCTATTGAAAGCGTTGATGGATTCAAATGTCTCTAAATCCCCTATGTGCTGACTAAGAATTACATAATTTTTAGTTGACACTGCTATAGTGTTTTTTAAATGTCCTCCCAAAGCCAAAACATCTGGTAATTCTTCATCAAAAACTATAGGACTCGGAACAAATCCCCTCGCTCTTCTTATTAATATCTCATTACCCTTAGGTGTAATTTTTACAACACTATCATCTACATGTCTAACAATATCACGATTGTGAAGCAAATAAAAGTCAACAATACCACTAAGCCTATTGAAAGCTTCTTCGTTACCAATACATATTGGCTCATCAGAAATATTAGCACTCGTACACACTATAGGTACATCCAAGCCATCCATAATAAGAACATGCAAAGGGCTATACGGAATCATACAACCCAAAAAAGGATTTCTCGGGGATACATAATCAGATATCTTTACATTATCTTTCTTTCTCAAAAGCACTATGGGCGAAATATAAGACGTAAGAAGTTTTTCTTCCTTCTCACCTAAATGACAGTACTTTCTAACTTCGTTAATATCTCTAAACATTAAAGCAAAAGGCTTTTCTTCTCTTCTTTTCCTTTTCCTTAAATCTAAAACAACATCATCAACATCAGCTCTACAAATAATCTGAAATCCACCAATTCCTTTAATTGCTATTATTTTACCCTGAAGTATTAAATTCTGAACTGTAGATATAACCTTCTCCGTGTAGTCTCTCAAGTTATTTTCATCAAGGATTCTAGGTAATTCAATAACTCTTTCTTTGTTAGAATTGTAGAGTTCAACGATAGGTCCACAATCAAAGCAAGCAACAGGTTGAGCATGAAAGCGTCTATTCATCATGTCTTCATACTCATTCTTGCAGTATTCACACATTTTGAAAACACTCATGCTAGTATTAATTCTGTCATAAGGAACATCTTTGACTATAGAAAACCTAGGTCCGCAGTCAGTGCAGTTTATAAAAGGGTAATAGTATCTCTTATCATTTGGACTTAGTAATTCACTTTTACACTCCTCACAAATTCCCAAATCAGGTGGAATTACTGGCAATTTCTCATCACTCTCACTACTCTTTTCTATTCTGAAACTATCATATCCCAAAGGCTCTAATTCTTTTACATTGATAAAATGTATTTCACTAGCTCTTGGTTTATCATTCCTTAAAGAGTGAATGAATGAATTTAATTCCTTCTCTTCTCCTTCAACTTCAATGAAAACGCCTGTTGAATCGTTTCTCACATACCCCTTGAGTCCATACTTTATGGCAGTTCTATAAACAAATGGTCTAAAACCAACACCCTCTACAAGTCCCCTAACTTCTATAAGATACCTTTTCATTAATGTTTATGGTGATGAAAAACCTAAAGTAATTTCAAATTCTCTTTCTCTACTGAAAAGAAATTAAGATAATTCTAGGTTGTGAAAGTAAAATTCTTTTCTTGATGAAAAAGAGATTTTTATCAAATAAGGTTGTTTTTCACTTTCTTTATAAGAAAGCGTCTTGAACACAAGTGTTTCAAGCATTATCTGCTTTTAGCAGATTGATCTAAATAGGCCCCCTAAGGTTCTAAGGGAGACTAGTGCCTCCCTTTACCCTTATAAAAAAGTGCTTTAAGCACAAAAGTGCTACTTAGCACAAGTGCTACTTAGCACAAGTGCTATTCAGCACTTTTTACTAGGTAATGATAAATAATTCTTAACACTATTACGAAAAACTAATCTTAATCGTTATAGATAAAATGTTTTTGTGTAGTAAGTTTTTATAAACTTATAAAAAGAGTAAATTTAAAATTCGTAGATTATAGGTATTCCTATCTTAGGTGAGTATATCGTTGATATCCACTCGGATGGGTCAACAAAAACATCATACCCTAAACTAATACCCACATAAAAGTTTCTTGCAAACTTATAAAGTGTATCTAATCTACCCTCAAAAGATATCAATAGTACTCCTCTAGAAAACTCTTCACCATTTATATTTCGGCTCAACTCTTGGTGTCCCAAACCGACCCCCAAACAAAACTTTAAATCCAACTCATTCAGTTTGTTTATCTCTAAAACTTTAGCAGAATAAGAAGGTAGAACCATGAAACCAACATTGTAATATTTCTTATCACTCAATGAGAGATAATTAAAAAATGTCTCTACATTCACATTTATAGTATCATTCGGAATATTAAAAATAGAAAATGGTAAATCAACAACTTTGATACCCAAACCCAAACCAAAATTTACACTAACAGTATCAGAGTAAATATTCAGAGATGGCATACCTTGTATACTCAAATCAGCAGAATAACCAAAAATTGAAAACGCAATCAAACAAAAAGCTATCAAAAATCTATTCATAAAACCTCCTAGATTCACTCACTTTAAAAAATTAATTAAAATCAGCCGGATGGTTATTGCTAACAATACCAAATACTGAATTTGGATACGAGGTATTTGTATAAATTCCACCGCCAGTATTACCAGAAGTGTTATTTGTTATCCAACCAGTGTTAGTAAAGTAATCTGAATTACCGAGATAAACACCTCCACCATTATTAGTAGCATAATTAGTATATACAGCACCAACAACGATATTTCTTTGTGAATTAGTTAAAAATAGCCCACCACCATTATTCGCAATATTACTGTAAACATTACTTATTGTGTTATAAGAAGAACTAAGAAGATAAATTCCACCACCATTACCACTTGTAGCATTTCCGTATACATCACCAATTATCTGATTCTGAGAACCACTAAGATAAATTCCTCCACCATTACCACTCGCAATATTCCCGTATACATTACCAACTATCTGATTCCAAGAACCACTAAGATAAATTCCACCACCATTACTACTTGAAGTATTTCCGTATATATCACCAATTACCTGATTATATGATGAAGCATTAAAATAAATTCCTCCACCAATAGATTGACTTACATTACTATATACATTCCCAGTTATCAAATTATTACCGGATGAAGATAACATGATACCTCCAGCACTTCTAGCAGAAAAATTAGCATAAACATTACCACTTATTGTGTTATAGGATGAACTATTAAAAGACATGCCACCACCATCACCTGAAGTAGAGATATTAGTATTACTATAAACATTTGCACTTATTAGATTATTCTGTGAATAATTAAGATAAATTCCACCACCAGCATTAGCCCTATTCCTATATATATTACCACTTATTTTGTTATTAACAGAATAATTCAAATAAATACCTCCAGCATAAAAACCAGCGTAATTGTTGTATATATCAGCGTTTATATCATTATTACCTGAGTACGACAAAAATAACCCTCCACCATCCCCTACATTACTGCATATAACACCATTCACAGTATTGAAATATGAGGCATATAAATATATCCCACCACCAAATATAGATTTATTACTACATACAAAAGCATTTATACTATTAAACGAAGAATAACCAATATAAATACCCCCACCATAACCAGTAGAACCATTATCAGCAACATTGTTGCTTATCACAACATTGCTTTCTATCGATACATAACTGACATTACTCAAGTACAAACCACCACCATAAACATCAGACCCAACATTTGCTTTACCTTTCCTTATAACTAAATTTTTAAGAACCACATTTGAAACATTCTCAATTTTTATGATATGATAAAGGTTATAATTACCATCAAACTCACTTTTACCTACTATACTGCTAAAACTAGTATCCCAACCACCACTTATTATTACATTAGGTCTATTTATTACAAAACCTACATTAGTATTACTCAAACCATCTCCATTAGTGTAAAGCCCAGAACTAACCCTCACTTCTACGGTAACATCTAAATTAGTAATGTTAGTACTTATATAATTCATTGCAACATTAATACTCCTAAATGGGTCACTAATTCCACCTGAATTAGCATCACTTCCATTTGTTGAAACAAAAACAATATAATAATGTCTTATTACATATATTGAATTAGTCACACTAACATTATTTGAGTTATCAACTGAATAAACACTAATAGTATTAGTTCCATAACTTATAGTAACATTCGTACTCCAATTAGTGGTACCAATAACTTTTCCATAACTACCACCGTTAACACTGAGCCATACCTCCTTAACCCCACTACCAACATCACTAGCTACACCACTCACAAATACTACATTCGTATAAACAACCTGATTATTTGTAGGTGATATAATGAAAACTACAGGTTGTATCACATCATTAGAACCACTTGAACTAGAAGTATCAGAAATATTAGTGTCCAAAGAAATCTGATTCGTAACTATTTTCTTAAACTCTGGAGATAATGAGCAACTAAAGAAGAAAAGCAAAACACTAACCAAAACAACTAAAAAAACTATAGCCTTATGCATATAAATACCTCCTTAACTTAGTTGGTATTTTAAAAAACATTATCTAATAAGTCAACAATTCAAGGAGAGTGTTCCAAAATTATTTTTTTGATTAAGATTAAATTTGGAAATGTTTCAAAGAGAGTTCTTTTGATTTTTAGAACACTCTCTTATAATTTGTAACCTCTTAGGTTAGCTACATATCTTATTATGTAAAGGAGTGTGTTATGAAAAAGTTACTTTTAGCGTTACCTTTGATGGTAGCCTTGGCGCTATCCCCAATAGCCTTTGGTGGTGAAACCACAACTAATGCAAGCCCAAATGCTAGCGTAACCACACAAACTAATGCACAAACTAATGCAGTTAAGGCAAAGAAGACCGTTACAAAGAAGGCTACTACTAAGAAGGCTACTACAAAGAAGGCAGAATCCAAATAATGAACTAAGTAGTTTACGCGAAAATCCAGTAAAGGGGGAGAAGAAAATTTCCCCCTTCTTCTTGTTTTGAATTTGCAATTTTTTTTTAATTTTGTTAAAGAATTTTCCTTTAGCGTTACCTTTGATGGTAGCCTTGGCGCTATCCCCAATAGCCTTTGGTGGTGAAACCACAACTAATGCGAACCCAAATGCTAGCGTAACCACACAAACTAATGCAGTTAAGCAAGAAAAAGTATCCAACATTGTTGTGACTACAAATACCAATATAACTATTCAAACAAATATGATTAGCAAAGGAAAAGTAACCAACATTATCGTAACTACAAATACCAATGTAACTATTCAGACCAATGTAGTCGAGCAAGCAAAAACAACTAATGTAACCACAAATACCAATGTAACTGCACAAACTAATGCAGTAAAGCAAGAAAAAAAACATCAACCACTAATACCAAGAAGTAATCATTAAAAAAGTGCTATTAAGCACTCCAAAAATTCTAAAGGAGGCGATAGCCTCCCTTAACCCTAATAAAAAAGTGCTTTAAGCACAAAAGTGCTAATAAGCACTTGTTGGGAAGCTTCACTTCCCAATACCTTTTAGTTATTGAAGAGTCATAAAGTGCAAAGTAGCTTAAACAATTAGTTAAAAAGGTGCTATTTAGAACCCCAACCACCCTATTTGATTAAGAGAGGCTCCGCCTCTCTTAACTCTTCAGAATATATGAATTAAGAAAGTGCTTATTTAACACAAATATTACCATTTAAGATACCACTTAAGTAGCCCTCAAATTTAATGAAGAGAAACGGAGTCTCTATTCACTTTCTAGTTATTGAAATGAAAAAGTACTATAAGCACATAATCATTCACTAGGTGGCTGTAATTCGGGAGAGGTATAGCCTCTATGGTATATTTTTAATTTTTCAGAGCTAAAATATCCTCAACAATAAAATTTGGCTTATACGAAAGGTCTTCAATACTTAGTTTCTCTAGAAGTTTAATAGCTGTTTTACTTTCATCAACTTGTGGCACTCCCCTTTCGTTTTGTTTCAAAGGTAAAGCTGACACTTTAACAAAGTTCCCATCCTTTAGAGAAATCCAAATTTTCATTATAGCTGATATATTGTTCGGGTAACTACTACTGAAAAACTCGTATGTGTAGAAATTACCAAGGCTATAGGCTATGAATTTACCTTTGTAAACTTCAACTCCTCTAAGGACATGGGGACCATGTCCCAAAACAAGATCAGCTCCAGCATCAACAACAGAACGAGCAAACTTTATAACATTACCCCTACTCTCACCAAAAAATCTTTCTTCACCATACACAAGTCTCTGAGCCTTTGGACCTTCAGCACCACCATGAAATGAAACAATCACAATATCATACTTTTCTTTGTAAGACTTAACTATCCTCTTAGCTTCCTCTACATCAAGAAGTGAATACGCATACTCAGACGGATGAGGATAAAAACCAAGTATACAAATTTTCTTGCCCTTTATATTAAACTCCGCTACATACTTACCACCAACCGGATGAATACCTTTTTTGGTAAGTTCCCTTATTGTTGATTGTATCCCAACTTCCCCAAAATCCCTTGAGTGGTTATTAGCTATAGACATAGCGTTAAAACCTGCTTTTTGTAAATCATCTGCAAGGTACGTAGGCATCCTAAACGCATAAGCCTTACCTGAAGAAATTCTCTTCGTAGGCACACCACCATCGACTATAGGACCCTCAAGATTACCAAAAACTATATCTGCATTAGAAAGAAATCTAACAATAGGCAAATTATGTAGCCTCTCACTTTCTTTCGGTACAGCTACAGTAGGATAAGTAGAACCAAGCATAGTATCACCCACAGCCGATATAACAAGATAATCATCAAAAGCTCCTACTTCACCCTTACCTTGATTAGCCAAAACAATTAAAACAACCACCAAAGAAATAAAAACAAAAATAAAAGAAAACCTCAAAACCCTCATCCCAAAACCTCCAATAGAGATGTGAATTATAACATTTACAGAAATCTACTTCAAATTTTTTTCAACAGCCTTCCTGTTTTTGTTGAAATGAAATTTTCTAGTTGAAGATAATTTTTATATATGTCTTTTGTTCACCTCCACCTCCACACTGAGTATAGTCTACTCGATGGAGCTATAAAAATAGAGAAACTTGTTCAAAACGTAAAGGAACAGGGAATGAACGCTGTAGCAATTACTGACCATGGAAACCTCTTCGGTTCTATAGAGTTCTATAAGACATGTAAAGAAAATGAAATAAAGCCAATAATAGGAATGGAAGCCTACCTAGTTGACGAAATGACAAAAAAGGAAAAAATAGTTGTCAAGGATGATGTAGAAAGACAATACTATCACATAACACTGTTAGCTAAAGATTTCACAGGATACAGAAATTTAGTCAAAATAGCGACAAAAGCATACCTAGAAGGTTTCTACTACAAGCCAAGAATAGACAAAAAACTTCTAGAAGCACACAAAGAAGGACTCATAGTACTAAGTGGCTGTATAGCTGGTGAAATTCCTCAATTAATAAAATTTGGTAAACTGAAAGAAGCGAAAAATGTAGCTGATTGGTACATACAAACTTTCGGCAGAGAAAACTTTTACATAGAAATACAAAAACATGATATTGAAGACGAAAAAATAGTAAACCCTGAACTTGTCAAAATAGCAAAGGAATTCAAGCTTAAGCTAGTAGCAACCGGAGATGCACACTACCTATCACCAGAAGATTATGATACACACGATGTACTACTATGTATCCAAACAGGCAGCAAAAAACACGAAGAGGATAGATTTAGATTCCCTAATAACTCTTTCTACTTAAAATCACCAGAAGAAATGGCTAACGAATTCAGAGAAATACCGGAAGCAATTCAAAGTACCCTAGAAATAGCTGAAATGTGCAATATAGAAATCCCTTTCAACAACCCTGAGCTAATGCCAAGGTATTCCAGTGATCCATCATTCAACGCAGATGAAAAGCTAAAAGAAATGGTATTCGAGAACCTCAACATAATTTTCAATAACAAAATACCTGAAGAATACATAGAAAGAGCTAATTACGAATTAGATGTAATAAAGAAAATGGGATTTAGTAATTACTTTTTAGTAGTTCAAGACTTCGTAAACTGGGCTAGAAGAAACGGAATACCTGTTGGTCCCGGAAGAGGCTCAGCAGCAGGAGCACTAATAACATACGCTCTAGGAATAACGAAGATTGACCCAATAAAGTACAACTTACTTTTTGAAAGATTCCTGAATCCTGAAAGAGTGACAATGCCAGATATAGATGTAGATGTAGCCGATAGAGACAGGGACAGAGTAATAGAATACCTCGCAAACAAGTACGGTAAAGAAAACACAGCAAACATAATAACATTTGGTACTCTACAAACAAAAGCTGTGATAAGGGATGTCGGAAGAGTACTTTCAATACCCCTCAATAGGGTAGACGAAATAGCTAAAAGCTTATCAAACTATGAGAGCATAAGCGAAGCAAAAGAGCTATCAAGCGATATAAAAAAGATACTTCAAAACGGAAACGAAGAAGAAAAACACTGGATAAACTACTCCGAGAAACTAGAAGGAATGGTAAGACACGCCTCAATACACGCCTCAGGAATAGTAATCTCATCTGTTCCAATACACGAGTACATAGCTCTCTACAAAGACCCAAAGGAAGGAACAATATCAACACAAATACCAGCACAGTTTCTAGAGGAACTCGGATTCCTCAAAATGGATATCTTAGGACTAGCTAACCTCTCAGTAATACATGACACACTCAAACTAATAAAAGAGAGAAGTGGAGTAGAAATAGACATAGACTCTATAGACCTGACCGACAGGAAAACATACGAGCTACTTTCCTCAGGAAACACAGACGGTGTATTCCAGGTTGAATCAGAAGGAATGAAAGAGATGCTGAGAAACATGAGACCTTCAAACATCGAAGATATAATAGCAGCATTAGCCCTATACAGACCAGGACCACTAGGCTCGGGAATGGATAAGCAATACATCAACAGAAAACACGGAAAAGAAGAAGTTATATATCCACACCCAGACTTAGAAGACGTTCTCAAAGAAACATACGGAGTTATACTTTACCAAGAGCAAATAATGAAAATAGCTCAGAAAATAGCAGGTTTCACTCTGGGCCAAGCTGATAACCTGAGAAGAGCAATAGGTAAAAAGAAGAAAGAAATAATGGATGAAATGAAATCTCTATTCATTGAAGGGGCAGTAAAGAAGGGATACGACAGGAACTTCGCAGAAGAACTATTCAACATGATAGAAAAATTCGCAGAGTACGGATTCAACAAATCACACAGTGCTGCCTACGCAATAATAACATTCCAAACAGCATACCTAAAGGCTCATTACCCACTTGAATACATGACAGCTCTCATCAACTCTGAAATAGGTAAATTTGAAAAAATGGTTCTCTACATAAACGAAGCTAGAAGAATGGGAATAAAAATACTTCCACCAGACATAAACAAAAGTGGGAAATTTTTTGAAATACAGGCAGACGAAAATGACAACGAAGGAATAAGATACGGATTTATGGGGATAAAAGGAATAGGTGAAAGCATAGTGGATGATATCATAGAGGAAAGAAACAAAAAAGGAGAATTCAGAGATATTTTTGACTTTTTCCTAAGAACTTCAAAGTTCATGAAGAAAAATTCTTACGAAGTGATAGTAAAGTCAGGAGCCCTAGACTCACTATTCGAAAACAGGGGAATAATTATACAAAACCTAGAAAAGATAATAAACGCTTTCACTAACTTATCAAAGAGCTTTGAAATAGGCCAAAACGACCTATTTAACTCATCAAGTTCCAGCGACAAAAACGACAATCAAAACACCTACAACATAATCTCACAATTATTCAATGAAAACCCACAAATATCAAAAGATGAAATAGCAGCATTTGAAAAAAACACAATAGGTATATACATCTCGCATAATCCCATCGAGGAATACAGCAATAAGCTTAAATCTATAACAACTCTAGAATTAGAGTTATTAGAATTTTTACCTGATGGATGCTCATTTACGGTATTCGGAATGATTGAGGAAATAGAGCTCAGAGACATGATAAAAGGTAAAATAGCAACTCTAAAGGTTTCAGATGCCAAAAATTTCATCACCTCACTCTTCATGACACCAGCAACTACAGAAACATACCTACCAGCTATAAAAGAAGGCTTACTCATGATATTCAAAGGAACTGTAGAAAAAACAGTCAAAGGTAAAAAGATAGCAAAGGTAACAAAAGTCATAGACCCCAAACACTACACAAATGAGAAATTTACAGAATTCCACATGATAATAGACAATACAGCCTCTGAGGAATCATTAGAGAACCTAAGGAAACTATTTAAAGAATTCTCCGGAAAATGCCAAATATACATAGGTGTAATGAATGGCGAAGAAATGGAATACTTCAGACTACCCTCAACATACAGCATAAAGCCATCACTTTCGTTCGTGAAGAAGCTAAGAAACATAAAAGGTATCAAAAACTTCTGGTACTACTAAGTCACAACACTTTTACCTTTGGACTTAGAAACATAAAGCCTCTTATCTGCCAATTCAAATAACTCCTGGATGTTATAGCCAACTTCCTTGAAATCGGCAACCCCAACAGACATTGAAAGCTTTTTATCCTCTGGAATATAAACCCGAGACCCAGAAAAACTCCTCAAAATATCCATATAAAAATCTGATGAGAATATCTTCCTTATCCACCTTTTAGCTGCTAAAACCGCTTTGCTTCTATCAGTACTAGGCATTATCACAACAAACTCATCTCCCCCGTACCTACCAACAAAATCTATCTTTCTCACAGTAGTTCTAAGCAATGATGCAAACTCCTTCAAAATCAAATCTCCTATCATGTGTCCAAAAGTATCATTGTAGTACTTAAAGTTATCAAGATCTATCAGAGCCAAACTAAAGTTATAGGTTTGGTCTCTATTACATCGTTCTACCTCAGTTATAGCGATATTTTCAATCTCATTCCTATTAGGAAGACCCGTAAGAAAATCAGTTTTAGAGATTTTCTCTATCTTCCTAAAGTTCGAAAGTATCTCTAGTTTTGACTTAACCAACATTGAGGAAATCTCTAGAATATTTTTTTCTTCCATTCTAAAGAATTTTCCTTCGGAGAAGTTATGAATAACGAGGTAACCCCTCACCTCTCCATCACTAAAAACAAATGGCAATACAAAACTATTTCCAACTTCCACATCTCTAGGAACATTCCTATGCTCAATATATAACCTAACCAAACTACCAATATCTAAGCTCTTATCCATGTAAACCGGCAAATAAACATCATTGCTCTCCTTATCAACGAAAAACACAACATCAACGGGAAACGAATTCAAAACAATATTCAAGAATCTCCTGATAAGTAATCTTTCATCATTTTCAGATATCACTAAATTTTGTATCCTCTCAAGAAACCTTATTTTACTAATCTTGTCCTGAAGCTGTAAGAGATTATACCTACTTCTAGCTTCGTTTATAATTAATTCCCAATTAAACTTCGGAAAAGGTAAATTAATAACATTTTTATCCGTATCCAGTAGGATACGGTAGAATTTATAATTCTCTCTAAGTGTAATGTAATAAAGTGTAATGTAATAATCCTCAACATCCTGAGCCTCTTTTTCTCTACCTGCTTCCCTCAGAGCATGAATCAAATCTTTTAGTATTTTCACTTCAACATACTTAAACTCATTTTTTCTTATATACTCCAATGCCTCATAAAGAATTTTTATTTTCTCATCCAAGTTCTCAGTCTGCATCGCTATGCCCCAATAATAAAAGCCAACGGCCTCACTACCCTTATCTTCAGGAACTCCAGTTCTATAAACCATGCCAACACAAGGTGATACGAGCTCCAACTGTCTTTTTATATACATATCCATAACCCAAAGTTTAACATTTGAGTGTATTGGCAGCTCTTCTATTTTAGCCTCACTCATTATTCTAAATAGCATCTCCATAACAAAATTTGCTTTTCTAAACTCATTAACCGTCATGTAGAGGTACGCCATATTTACCAGGGTCATACAAACTTCTTTTATATCCCCTTCTTTAACAGTTAACAACAGAGCTTTTTTAGAGTACTTATAGGATTCCCTAAACTTCTCAGATGTATAGAGAAGATGAGCAAGGCTGTTATAAATATGCGAAATATAAATAGACTTTAACTTGATAGCCAACTTAAGTGATTTCTTCACTTCCCTTATAGCCTTAACGTTTAGCCCCTTCTCTATAAACAAGTTACCCATTAAATGATGGAGAA